>VBHV01000477.1 GCA_005881995.1 Chloroflexota bacterium
CAAGGCTTTACCCTTTGACTTAGAAAGGCTAGAAGTTGGCAGGTAATCTTCGTATTTACATTGCTATCTCTAACTTTCTTCCACTGGTTGGCGGAGCAGAAAAGCAGGCTCTTGCGCAAGCCCGGAGTCTGCGTGAGAGAGGCTATGAAACAACCATTATCACGTTGCGCCATGATAAAGTGTGGCCGCGACGTGAAATGATCGATAGCGTGCCGGTTATTCGTGTGGCCGGCATACTGCTAGCAGATCGGGAGCGGTTGCCCCAGCTACTGAAAAAATTAGTGTACCTGATGGGTCTGCTGGTTTTGGGTTGGACACTCTGGCACCATCGCCGACGCTATGATGTCTTACACGTCTATCAACTCAACTTGCTGGCGTTACCAACTGCCCTGGCATGTCGATTGAGCAACAAGCCCATGATTATTGCGGTACGTAGCACCAGCACGATTAATACGGTGAGGTCCGAGAGCAATGCTTCGCTCCTTGCTGAATCAAATGGTGCTACTGTGCCATCTCCACGAGTCGAGGGGCAAAGAGAGATTGGCGGCGATTTAGCTCCATTAGAAGCCCTCGGAAAGCCGGTCGTACGCCTTACCCGCTCTCTGTTACAAAGTGTTCATGCTGTGGTGATTGTGCTCAGCTCACGTATGGAGAGCTACCTGGCTGCTCACGGTTTCAGCCTACCTGGTACGCGTTTGATCCCCAATGGTGTGGATATCTCGCGTTTTTCTCCGCTCCACGAGGATTCTTCGCTTGAAGAACGAGCGCAGGTTGTCGTGTGCATCTCCAAACTGCGCTTTGAAAAAGGCATCGACGTACTACTACAAGCGTGGCACCTGCTACAAGTGCAGCTACCCCAGCCTCTACATACCAGGCTAATCATCGTGGGAGATGGTCCTCTCCAGTCCCAGCTTGAGCACCTGGCGACAACTCTGGGCATTGCGGACAGCGTTGAATTTGCCGGATTGCAGAACGATGTACAGGCACAGCTCCACCGCGGAAGCCTTGCTGTGCTGCCCTCGCGGTGGGAGGGCATGCCCAATGCTCTCCTGGAAGCTATGGCCTGCAGCATGGCTTGTGTAGCAACGCGCGTCAGCGGGAGCGAAGATATTATTCAGCACGGTGTCAATGGCCTGCTCGTCGAACCTGGAGACTATCAAGGCATGGCCCAGGCGCTGCTGACCTTGCTGCTTGATCGTGCACTAGCCCAGGAGTATGGAAAGGCTGCTCGTGAAACCGTCGAGAAATACTATGCATTTGAACACATTACAGACATGTATGTAGAGCTTTATCATAAAATTGCGGAAGACAGATATTCAGTCATAAAGGATATGCCGACATCTGAAATGTATCATCTACCGTTCTGAAGCTAGAGAAAGGATGCACGTTTATGTGCGGAATAGCGGGATTTGTAGACGCAGAGCTTAGTCTGAATAGGGCTGAACAGCTTATCGATAGTATGTGCCAGGTCATCCGGCATCGTGGGCCAGACGACCAGGGAATCTGGGTAGGTGATGGGGCAGCACTGGGCAGCCGCCGTCTCTCGATTATTGACGTGGCGGGTGGTCACCAGCCCATATTTAACGAAGATCAGAGCATTCTCATCGTCTACAATGGAGAAATCTATAACTACCTTGAACTTCGCAAAGAACTTCAAGAGCGTGGGCATCACTTTGACACCAATAGCGATACCGAGGCCATTGTTCATGCGTATGAAGAGTTTGGTGATGATTGTGTCAAGCACTTGCGCGGTATGTTCACGTTCGCCATTTGGGACAGGAAGCGTCGGCGCCTTCTCGCGGCCCGTGACCGCTTTGGCAAGAAGCCTCTGAATTATTACTGGGATGGACAGCGGTTGGTCTTTGGCTCCGAGATCAAATCCATCCTCGAAGCTGGCATTCCAAAGGAAGTCAACCCTATCGCTCTTGATGAGTATTTGGTCTATCGCTATGTTCCCACGCCCAATACTCTCTTCAAGAACGTCATGAAGTTGCCAGCGGCCCATATCTTGATCTACGAAGATGGGCAGATCAGCACGAAACGCTACTGGGAACTCCCTTTTACACCAACATGCCAGGATGATGAAGCTACCGCAATCGAGCGTATAATCGCCTTACTGAAAGATGCGGTCAAAGTTCGCTTGATGAGTGAAGTGCCCCTGGGTGCGTTTCTGAGCGGAGGAGTCGATTCGAGCGTTGTGGTAGGGCTGATGAGCCAGATGATGTCGCAGCCTGTCAAAACCTTCTCCATTGGCTTCGAAGAGGACTACTATAGCGAATTACCCTATGCTCGACAGATTGCAGAACACTTTGGCACCGATCATCACGAGTTTCTTGTGCGGCCCGAGCTTATATCGGTGCTTCCGCAGCTGGTCTGGGCCTATGATGAACCCTTCGCCGATGCGTCGATGCTGCCCACCTACTATGTTTCTAAGCTAGCGCGCGAACACGTCACCGTCGCACTCACAGGTGATGGAGGTGACGAAATCTTTGGTGGCTACGTGCATTATGGGCGTGAATTAGCGACAAGCCGTATCCCGCTCTTCACGCGGCTCTTGCTGGGATACGGAAGCTTACTGATGCCCGATGGTATGCGCGGCAAGAAGCGCC
>VBHV01000478.1 GCA_005881995.1 Chloroflexota bacterium
AGATGGCGTTGAATACACCTTGTATGCCCTTCATGAACTGGTTCATAAGCGTGGACGTCAGGACGTTTCGTTAGTCCTGATGGGAGATGGTGACTCTGCCCCGGCGCTGCACAGACTTGCTCATCAACTCGAGCTTGATGACTACGTCAATTTTACCGGCTGGACGGAAAATAAGGATGTCCTGCGCTATCTTGCCTCGTCCGATGTAGGACTCTCGCCCGACCCGCAAAATGGGCTGAATGAATACTGCACCATGATCAAAACGATGGAATACATGGCCATGGGGAAGCCGGTCGTCGCTTTCGATCTTGCCGAGACACGCTATTCAGCACAGGATGGCGCCTTGTACGCTACTCCCAATGTCATAGAAGACTTCGCCGACAAAATTGAAATTTTGCTTGATAACGAAGAACTTCGACTCGCAATGGGAGCGCTTGGGCGCAAGCGCATCGAGGATGAGTTAAATTGGGATCGCTCCGTGAAGAATCTCTTGCTCGCGTATGAGACCCTTTTCCCAGCCGATCTGGAACCACAAGTTTCTGACCCTGTCCCGCATCTGATCACTAGCGGCTGAGCAAGAGCACTAAGCCCGAATGAGGGGGCAAGGTGACTTGCTGATGGACAGGAAACCCGTTTAGATCGACATAGTGTGATCTTACACTGAGGGTAACAGTATAGGTCTGCGTTGCGCTGGGATTAACGATGCTTACACCACCGGTATAATTGCGCCAGTAGACATGCTGCGATTGATACATAGCACCTGTGGGGCTGCCCACCGGGGCATCATACCCGTAGTAGCGGATGTCGCCTCCATATCCTTGATACGTCGAAATGAAGACCGAGGCTGTATGTTCCTTGCCCATCAAGTACGAGGCAAGGGCCCATTGTATCTCACTACTACCCACCGAGGCCGAAGCAAACTGGTTTACGACATAGAATGGCTTATTTTGATGTTGTACACTTTCCATGAACTGAACGAGTTGTACCCATTTATTGTCAGTAATGTCGCCTCGAGCGTTGTCGGTGAAGCCATCTTCGTAGAGTACCCCATCGACATGCATCACTAACTGTTGCACGAGAGGATCACCGGGAGGTACGCTTCCCAGCGAGAGATTGGGAATCAGGGCTAATGGATGGCTTAAACGATGCAGGGCCTGCTGCATGCGTGCCAGCCAGGCAACGACATCTACACGCCATTGGGGGTCCTCGACCTCCCCGGTATAGCGCTGCCTCCACTGACCATTGACGTAGACACCGCACGCGCCAAAATAGTTCTGTAGGCTTACATTATCGGCTGCGATACCATCATAGCCGCTTTGGCTGGCAGGCAGGCCATATGTCTGTACTTGCCAGGGTACCAGGTCAGGATTGGAGAAATCGAGCGGTACATTCGGGTCACCAAATTCATAAGCATGGGTCGCACCAGGGTTGGTGAATGTTCCGCTTTCGCGGTGAAAGGGAATGTAGTAGGTAATGAAAATATTTGGGTTGCCGGCGCGAATTGCCTGGATATGATTCACCGCTGCGCCCCAGACAAAATCGTAGAGTTTTGCGACGTTAGCCGGATCGGAAATGTGGTAGTCAAAACTTTGAAAGAGGTGAATATTGTTCCAGGTATCGATGAAAGGACGTACCCCACTTAAGTTCACAAAAGGCGTTCCTGGTGAAGGAAGAGGTGTCACAATCAGAACGGGTTTGTTCTTCGATGAAGTGCAACTGCTCAAAACGAGGATAAGCGCGAAACCTGCAAACCAGTAAGGTAGCAGTTGCCTGCTAAAAAGGCGTGAAAACATCACAACGTACTCCTGCACATAAATGTATGAATGCCGACCCCCCCAGAGCTTCAGGAGACTGGGTTAAATGATTGGTGCTAGTATAGCACAGTGATGAGTAATCGTCACTGTTCAAAGCCCGTGAATTCTGATAGAGTAAGCAATAGTAAATCAACTGCAAATGAAAGGAGAATGCGCTCTTTCTTCCCCCAAGGTGGGGCTGCAGCGCATGCGCTATTCAAGTGACTACAGCGAAATATCTCGTTACAGGTGGAGCAGGTTTCATTGGTTCGCACATTGCGGAGGCTCTCCTTAACCAGGGAGAGACTGTACGCGTGTTCGATAATATTGCTACAGGCAGGCAGGTAAATCTGCAGGCCCTCCAGGGGCATATTCAATTCATACAAGGGGACTTGCGGGATTTTGATAGTGTAAAGGCTGCTATGGAGGGCATAGAAGTCGTATTTCACCAGGGGGCATTGGCCTCGGTGCCGCGATCCATCGCCGACCCGGTTGGCTCACTGGAGACGAATATCAATGGTACGCAGAACGTCTTGCTGGCGGCGAGAGACGCCGGTGTGCGGCGTGTGGTTTATGCCAGTTCCTCATCTGTGTATGGGGACACGCCGTCATTGCCCAAGAGGGAGGATATGCCAACCAATCCAATGTCACCCTACGCGATTCAAAAGCTCACGGGCGAGTTACTGTGCAGAGTGTTTACCCCTATTTACGGCGTTGAGACCGTCGCGCTGCGGTATTTCAATGTCTTCGGCCCTCGTCAGGATCCCAACTCGCAATATGCGGCGGTGATTCCCCGCTTTCTGACCGCGCTCCTTGAGAAGCGCCGGCCTATCGTCTTTGGCGATGGAGAGCAGACACGCGATTTCACCTACATCGCTAACGTCGTGCAGGCCAACCTGCTCGCGGCGACAGCGCCTGATGCCGTTGGCTTTGCTATGAATATTGGATGTAGCGAACAGGTCTCGCTCAATACCGTCCTGCAAATTGCTGGAGAGCTGCTGGGTGTTTCTGTCGAGGCCGAATATCGCGAACCACGCTCGGGGGACGTACGGCATAGCCTCGCAGATATCCGCCTCGCAGAACGTCTCCTGGGCTACCGGCCAACCGTCAAATTCCACGAGGGGTTAGCGCATACGCTAGCCGCGCTGCGCAGGGATGCTCGCTAGCCCAAGCTGCCCGGCATTATGCAGAGATACATATCGCCAGGCAGCTCAAATTGCAGAGATCAAACGTCGCTGAGATAGGTAGCCCAGTCGCCATTGGTGGGAACGTATTCTGAAGCGAACCAGGTATGGTTGCCGGTGCTGCCATCATAGGAGGTAGCCTGGTAGTCACCATAGTACGGTCTTATTTTCGTTGCCTGCCCCTGGATAAGGAATTTGGGTGTCTCCATCTTCCCCAGCGGGTCTGTTGTGAGATGCACCGTGTACATATCGCCCGGATTGATGGTGTGGCTCATCGTGGCGAATACCATGAATACACGGTCTTGCTTATCGTCCATAACGGCTCCAAAGGAGGCTGCCCGATCACCTGTGAAGGCGAAGATACCGCTTTGGAAGAGTGTCCCACCGGTAATAGTTCCGCCACTCAGAGTGGGCGTGACCTGCCCCCAAAAGACGCCTGGCACGACCTGGGTCCCGTTGTTGGTTCCGGTTTCAAGCGCGAATGATATCTTCCCGTTATTGTAGACGGGCGTTGCGCCGACGCGTGTGTCGAACGTGTCAATACACCGTGTACAGCCCGGTTCATCCGCAGACGGCGGAAAGGCATACGTTGGGGTCGAGACGACAACACTGGAGAGGGCGGGCGTGTTCAGGGAATTGGCAAAAGCCCATACGACAACGCCGCTGCATCCATTGAAGCAAGACCCACCTCCCGAATTGATGTTGAACGAGCTGATTAACAATTCTGCCCCTGGAGCCGAAGTTCCCAGCGCCAGCGTTTCAACGGGCTGGACCGAATCAACGAGTGTGTTGTTCGACTTCAATTGCTTAAAGCCCCTGGCGGTCACGGTTGCCCCGCTTTCCATTCTGGCTTTGTTCGCTGCGAACACTTCAGCGTACTGAAAAGTGTTACCGGTCAGGTCGAGCATGTTGCCCGAAAAGTAGATGGCATGGCCATCAAAGCCAAGTTGGGTGAGATCGACAGGAAAGGTGGTACCACGACCCATGTCGAATGAGTAGACGTGCCACACGCCGTTCGGATTATTCGTCGCGCTCACGGCTATCCAGTAGAGCGCCTGGAAGGGACAGTTATTGTAACCAAATGCTCCTTCGTCCTGGAGCATAGCTGCCCAGAAGCGCCCATCGGCGGGGTCATAGAAGGCACGAACGTCAACCATGTATGGGAGGGTATCGCAATTGTTAGGCGGATTCGGAACACCAAAGAATTGCTGGTAGTTTTTGGGCCAACCGCTCTGGAGGGTGCCAGTAGTGTTGTAGACGGCCCAGGCCTCGTTAACCCCCTGAAATACCCAGTTTG
>VBHV01000479.1 GCA_005881995.1 Chloroflexota bacterium
GATAAGCGAGGAGGGCGGCTGGTGCCCGGTTCTCCCGGAACGCAGAGACTGGCTCTCCCGCACGCAGCAGCAAGAGGACGCCATGGCCGTGCAAGCCGGTGCCGCGATGGAGCCGCATCGGGCATCCCTGCCCAAAGGCGCGCACGTCAGAGTGAACCTGCCAGGCAGCGGTCACGCGCGGGGCAAGCACATCCGGAAACGGCGAGGGAGAAAGCCATGAGCGATCAGATCGACTTCACGCGCGAAGAGTACGAACTGGCGAAAGTGGCGCTGGAGCGCTCCGACGTTCCGGTCGAGGCCCTGGCCCTCCTGTCTGCCTGGATCGAAGGAGAGCGCCTGCTGGTCGATGACCGGGAGGACGTGGGCGGGATCACCTATTGCCGGATGGATGTGAGGATCATGGCGCCGCTCCCCCACGTCGTCGCCTCCTTTTTCGCCCGGCGGCCCTACAAGCGCAAAGCCGGGCACTACCCCAACTGGAACGGCTTCTATCTGCTGCTGTACCGGGATGTCGAGGACGGCTGGAAGCTGGTGCGGATACGGAGGGATACCTCCTACGCGCAGTTCGTCCCGGTTTTCGCAGCGAGAGTCAAGGCGGTAGAGGAGATCAACAAGCTGCGAGGCAAGGAATAGTGTCGTCATGACACCCAATCGCAGCGGAAACGAGCGAAAGGAGAGACAGCGACCATGCCAGAGCAGCGTTCCTTAACGGTCAACGTCAACGCTGGGTTCACTGTTGACGCGGGGTCCTGGCAGGAGAGGGTTGAAGAGGATCAAGCCCCCTACCGCCTCGTCTCGCCCCCGCACGCCACCATGTACCGGCAGGTCCTCTCGTATTTGGAGGAATCCACGAGGGACGAGAAGGTCCCACCAAAATCCCATCTGCACTTTGGCGAAGTGGCCATCGCCACCGTGGCGCTCTGTATCCGGTGGGGGTCGTACTTCGCCGTGCTGGCCCGCCGCGACCTGCCGCAGTGGGCGGCCGCCTTCGAGTCAGAGGTCAGCTGCATCGGCGACGGGGAGATGGCGCGCATCAATATCGAGGCCTCGGCGGCCCTCTCTGACTGGATCGACCTCATGCGGGCAGACCAGCCGCGCTTCCGCAAAGTGGCCAAGGCCGCCGTCAAACTCCTGCCTTTCCCCATCGCACAGCTCGACGGGTCGACGTACTACCACCGCTTCCGAGCGCTCGTCGCCTTCAATTCAGCGCATGGCAGACGCTCTCTGATGGATGCTTTTGCGCGCGACTTCGGCTCGGAGTGGTTCGAAAGGCAGAAGGCGCGCATCCTCCTCAACCCCACGCGCGCCCTGGCCAATGGCATCCTCAACGAGCACTGGCGCAACGGGTCGGGCATCGAGGATGTCCACGCAGGGAGCATCGCTCCCCCGCGGCCACTGACGCAGCGCCGCCTCACAAGGGCGCAGGAAGCGCTGCTGATGCAGGAATCGGCGGAGCTGTTCGTGCCGACCATGCGCGCCCTCTACTCTGTCGTCAGCAAGCCGAGCGAGGAGACGTGGCCGGAACAGACCCTGCCCTACGCGATTGCCTTCAAGCCTCCCACCGATTGGTCGCTGGATGAACAGACGCGTGCCATCGCCTTGCCAGGTGCAGAGCCAGAGTAGCCTTTCACCTGCGCTTGTTGCGGACTGGCGAAAGCTGCTTGCAATGCTGTGGAGTTCGTACTAACCGAGGGGGGCTCCCCCTGGCTCAACCAACGGGGAGCGCTGCCTGTCTACGGGATCGGCGACGCGGCGGTCGGTACTGGTAGGAGGATGACATTTGGCCCCGGCATGGAGCAACAGCGATGGCCATCCGGGCTCCTTTGAAGCCGGAGCTGCCCGCACGCTCTCTCGGCACTGCATCTCGCCCCACCGGCGCCAGCGTCTGCAACCCCGCCGCGGTGTAACGGTCTCCCCGTTCGCGCAAGACGAGGCCCTGCCGGATGCGTCGCGCGAGCTCGCGGGTGTAGACGGCCGGCTCAGTCAGCTCCTCGTGGAGCACGTCCTCGGTGTACTGGTAGAGCTGGAGGGCCTCCTGCCGCCGCTCCTGCTCTACCAGCAGGACCATCAGGCGGCACAGGGCGTCCTCTTCGGTTGGATCCTCCTCCAGCGCAGTGAAGAGCAACTCCTCGGCCAGGCCTGTCCGCTCGTCCTGTAGGTAGAGGTCGATCAGCTTGAAGAGCGCGCGGTGCCGCGCGCCACCCAGGGTGTGTCGCCGCGGCTGGGCCCACTCTGCGTACAGGTCGTCCTCGAGGAACTCGCCCCTGGCGAGAGCCTGCGCCTCCTCAAGCAGCGGGAGCGGGTCCTGCCCCCGGCACTCCGCCCGCATCGCCTGAGACACCAGCGAGAGGAAGGCGTCGGCGTCGACCCAGAGGCGCTGCTGGCCGGCCAACTTGAAGACCGTCTCCCCGCCGCTGCGCAGCGTGAGCAGCAGGCTTCCCACCTCCCCCGTGCGCAGGATGTGCCGCCGCAGGACGGAGGCCGCCGAAGCCGGCCCGCGGTTGCCCCACTCGCTGCGCGCCACGCGCTCGTAACGCGGCGGCTCACCCGCTACCTCTGATGGGACGGGAACAAGGCGCTCGATGGCGAATTCCCCCAGCGTGATGATCCGCAGCAGCGGATGCTTTGGGCGGGCGTATTCCTCTGTGTCTTCCATTTTCTGCATACCTCCTCATTTAGGCCGGAACCCCCAGGTTCTAAGGTCACCTGCTTGTCTCGTTCTCTCAGACCAGTCCTTAGAACCGAGTATAGCAGAACCGCCCGCGCAGCGAATGAGGGCGTCGTGAATTTCCGTGAGCTGCCCGTGAAAAAACCTTTGCCGGGGCAAGCGTCCGCTTTCCTTTCCCACTGCTGGTCTATTCTTCTCAGGCCCCCGCAGAGCGGAAAGGGCCGTTTCGATCCCGGTACCTCCCTGGGGGTGCCGGGCGTATCCCACCACCCTGTCCACTCTCGTGAGCCCGTCGTGAAAGAGCGGTTCCAGTCCGTGAGGGCCCGCGAAAGGCACATGAGGGAGCCGTGCTACCGTTGCTGCGGGGGCACCGAGTGATCGGGGGGCAAGGGATTCGGGAAAGCAAAAGAGGAGGAGCGGTCATGCAGCGCCGGCAACTGCGGGTCATGGTTCTGGACACCTCACCGACTTCGCGCACGATCCTCGTGGTGATCCTGCGGCGCGAGGGGCACCGCGTCGTCTGCTTCGGCGATCCGCTGGAGGCGCTGCGCTTTCTCTCCCGGCACGGCCCCGCCGACCTGCTCTTTCTGGGTCTCGACCTGCCCGGGATGGACGGGCTTGCGGTGCTGAAGTATGTAAAGCGCGAACCGAGCCTGCGCCAAACAGTGCCCATCGTTCTCCTGGAGGAGGAGGACGGCGTCCTGCCGCGCATCCTGGCGCGGCTGGCCGGCGCCAAGCACGTGGTCACGAAGCCGCTGGTGCGCCAGCAGATCGTCGCGCTCGTGTCCGAGATCCTTATGCGGCTCGGGTCCGCAGTGATGGGAGAGCAAGGCGCCGCGATCACCAGTGAGCAGACCGCCGAGGCTGCTTCCGGCAGAGAGGCGGGGGAATGAGCGGGGGAGTCACCTGTGAACTCGTGGCATGGGCGGCGGCCCGCGTCGACTGGCTGCGCGAGGGGCTCCTGGGCTGGTTCGAGCGCTTCGGTCGCTGCTTCCCCTGGCGCGAGCCAGGCCGCTCGGCGTACGAGGTCACCGTGGCGGAGATCCTGCTCCAGCGCACGACCGCCGCCCAGGTGGCGCAAGTCTACCCGGACTTCCTCAGGCGCTACCCGGCGTGGGACTCGCTCGCCCGGGCAACACCTGCGGAACTCGAAGGGGTGCTCAGGCCGCTCGGGCTCTGGCGCCAGAAGGCGCGGGCGCTCCAGCGCCTCGCGCGCTCCCTCGAGGAGCGGCACGGCCTCATGCCGGAAACGCGCCGGGAATTAGAGCGCCTGCCGGGCATCGGCCCGTATACGGCGAGCGCCGTGCTGGCCGTCGTCTACGGGCAAGCGGAGCCGCTCCTCGATGCCAACCTGGCCCGACTCCTGGGGCGGTGCTTTGGCCTCTCCCAGACCTTATCGCGGAGCAGCCGCCGGCGGCTGCTTCAGGCGCTTGCGCTGCACCTCGTGCGGGATGAGCGCAGCCTCCAGGTCAACTGGGCCGCGCTCGATTTCGGGACACTCGTCTGCCGCCCCAGGCGCCCCCTCTGCCCCTGCTGCCCGCTGCGGTCCGCATGCGCGTATGCCTTGCTGCTCGAACCCCCGGCTACTCCCAGCGCAGGTGCTCCTTGAGGCTGACGAAGCGCTGGTGGCCGATGATGAGGTGGTCGACCAGCTCGATGTCGAGGATGCGGCCGGCCGCCACCAGCTGCTTGGTGGCCTCGATGTCCTCGGGCGAAGGCGTTGGGTCGCCGCTGG
>VBHV01000480.1 GCA_005881995.1 Chloroflexota bacterium
CGTGACGCGGTGGCGACCCGGAGCGGAGATTGATATTTCACGTGATCTGCAAGCATTGATTCTGCGCATGACTATGAAAATGCTCGTCGATATCGATATGGCCAGGCAGAGCATCGCGTCCCGCCAGATCATCGACAATATGATTGACAATCCCGTAGGGGTCCTCGAAGGGCTGTTGAACTTGCAGATTGATTTACCGATTACTCCATATGGTCAACGCATGGCTGCCAAACGTAAGGCAGACGCTTTCATCTACGACCTGATTGATCAGCGACTTGCCGATAATTGTGACGCGGGCGATATACTCTCGATACTCCTCCAGGTTCAGGATAGGCATGACGACGATATGTTGACTAGAGAACAAGTGCGTGACGAACTGGTATCGCTGATCGCAGCCGGTCACGAGACCACTACCAACACCATCACCTGGACCTTCTACCTGCTCTCGGAGCATCCAACCGTCCTCGAGAAAGTGCTGGCCGAGCTTCAGGATGTGCTGGCCGGACACGACCCGCAGGCGGGTGATCTCTCACAGCTGGCATACCTCGATTGGGTCGTGAAGGAGTCTATGCGGCTGTACCCCTCGGCCTGGACGCAGGGCCGACGGGCGGTTGGGGCGTTCGATCTCGACGGCTACCACTTTCCTGCCGGGACTTTGATCATGTTCAGCCAGTGGGTACTCCACCGCCTCCCCGATATCTGGGGCGACCCACAGGTGTTCCGTCCAGAGCGCTGGGAACCGGTGAACGGACAGAAGGTGCCGCAGTGGGCTTACTTCCCATTTGGCGGCGGTTCACGTATTTGCATAGGTATGCCGTTGGCCCAACTACAGGTACGGCTGGTGCTGGCTACTATTCTGCAGCGCTATATACCCCGCGTCGTACCGGGCCACCCGGTGACGCCACTCCCGCTGATCACGCTGCGCTCAAAGCATGGCCTCCGCGTAAAATTGGAGCCTGCCGCGAATGTCGGGACGCGGTTTATCGCGTCCACGCCCCGGCAGTGAGGAGTATCCTATGCAGCGACGAGTGGTTATCACCGGACTCGGGGTTGTGGCCCCCAATGGTATAGGAAAAGAGAACTTCTGGAGCGCGTGCATCTCTGGCGTCTCTGGCATCCGGAGCGTCACCCACTTCGACGCCAGCCCGCTACCAACGCGCATTGCCGGGGAGGTGGCAAACTTCGAACCGCAGGCATATGGCCTCACGCGAGACGAAGTGCTCTCTTCCGATCGCAATACACAGTTCGCTCTCGCGGCGGCCAATCTTGCCTTACAAGACGCCGGACTCCCATCCGAGCTGAGCGAGGAAGAACGCGATCAGGTGGGGGTGTATATGGGTTCGGCTATGGCCTC
>VBHV01000481.1 GCA_005881995.1 Chloroflexota bacterium
TGTATTTTGTCTCTCCGCATCGTGAAGTGCCTCTTCACTACCACCCGGCCGTGGCATGTGTCCTCGACGTGCGGGGAGTCTACCAGCATCTCGCCGGGCGTGCGGTTGCCGCTGGCGCCGCCATACGAGTCCGCCATGCCGTCGAATACACGCTTCTGGAAGAAGGGCACGTCGCAGGCGTGACGGCGAAGAATCATATCAGCGAGCGTATCGATGTGCGCGCGGCTGTCACCATAGACGCCAGCGGCTTCTCGCGTCACGTAGGTGTGCGCACAGACATGGGCAAAGCCTTTCATCGCTACGGCTATGGAGCCGAATACGACATGTACGCCCCCCACTATCCCCAGGACGAGCTCTATCTGATTATGGGCAGCCAGTTCGCGCCGCGTGGGTACGCCTGGGCCTTTCCTCGCGGCAATGGGCGTGTGCGCCTGGGAGTTGGCGTACTCCATCCCGACTGCGACGATGATGCGCGCGGCTACCTTGACCGTATCATCCACGATCTGCCGCAGTTATCCGGCAAATTCAAGCATGCCAGCCCGCTTGAATACCATACCGGCCTGTTCCCGTCCGAGGGTCCGGTGGAGTGCTTCTCGCGCGATGGCCTGCTGCTGGCTGGCGACGCAGGTGGTCACGGTTCGACGCTGGTTGGCGAGGGTATCCGCTTCGCCATCTATTCAGGGCAGATGGCAGGAGCAATCGCGGCCCAGGCGGTCAAAGCAGGAGATACATCCGCCGCCTCCCTGGGACGTTTCGATAAGCAGTGGCGAGCGCGTTTCGGGCGCGACATGGACATTTCCTACATGATTAACAAGCGCATCGCCAACTACAGCGACGAGCAATGGGACGGCGCGCTCGACCTCATGAAACGCCTCACTCCCGCGCAAATGGCGCAGGCGCTGCGCGGCGACTTCACCGCCGGACTGGTGCTGGGCGTACTGGCTCGTAATCCGGGACTGGTCGCCACGGGCGGCAAAAAGTTCCTCGACCTGATGCTGGAGCGTATCAACAAACCCGCCGGGAATATCGCCCGCTAGATACTTGTTGGTATAAATAGACGGATATACGCCGATTTCAGATCACTTCAAGGAGCTATTTAATGTCAAATAATTCTGCCCTGTCCTCGGTCAATGAGCAAATAAGTAACGAGCAAAAGATCAAGATTTACGCCACCACCTGGTGCGGCGATTGCCGCATGGCGAAACGCTGGTTCGACTCCCACGGCGTTTCCTACGAATATATCAATATCGAAGAAGACGACGAAGCCGCCGCTTACGTCATGAAAATCAATCGCGGCATGCGCTCGGTGCCAACCATCGTCTTCCCCGACGGTTCTATTCTTGTTGAGCCATCCCCTCGCGAACTGGCGGCCAAGTTTTCGGAATAACCAGGCGCATAGCAAATGGGCGGCCACGATGGTCGCCCATTTTCGTTTATATGCTTCTATCGGAATAGAAGAGCCTCCTCCTAGCCGCAGCAAAGACGTTCTCCTCATCCCATTCTTTCACCATACTAGTGGGAACAAGGAGTGTACGAATCAATTGTTCGCATGAAGAGACATCTCATGCTGGAGGTATCCCATGGAAGACCGTATTGCCACCGCAAAACTGACTGCCAACAACGAAGTAGAAACCGTTCCACTTGCGATGCTGGCGGACTATCAACTGATCACCCCGCCAGAAGATTTTTCGCTCTTGCTCACCCTTGCTCACCGCTTTAAAGGCAAGAAACTGGTCTTTTTTAATTCCACCGCGCAAGGTGGAGGCGTCGCGCTTATGCGCCATGCCCTGATCCCGCTCTTCAAGCTCCTCGATGTTGATGCCCATTGGTATATCTTGCTTCCAAACCAGGCCGTCTTTGATGTGACCAAAACCAAATTTCACAATGTCCTGCAATCCGTGGCGGACAAAGGCGTCGAACTCACCTTAAAAGACAAGAGAATATACAATGCCTGGATTAAAGAGAATGCGGAAAAATTCGACTCCGTTTTTCGGCAGGCTGATGTGATCGTCATCGATGATCCGCAACCTTCAGGCCTCATTCCGTATATCAAAAAGGCTAATCCGCGTGCTAAAGTCATCTACCGATCGCATATCCAAATTGTGGCCAGCCTGGTCAATCAACCGCATACATCTCAACACACCACCTGGAATTTTATCTGGAAGAATGTGAAAGAGGCTGATTGCTACGTCAGTCATCCGATCAGGGAGTTTATCCCGGCGAATGTGCCAGCGAAAAAAGTCGTCCTGATGCCTGCCACGACCGATCCGCTCGATGGTCTCAACAAACCGCTGACCGAAGAGCAGATGGCGGATTACCTGAATTTCTTCAATCGCATCCTGTTTGACGAGAAACAACAATCCCTGGATGAGAACAGGCCCTATATCGCGCAAATCGCGCGCTTTGATCCGTCCAAAGGGCTTCCCGATGTCATCGAATCCTATCGTAAAGTACGAGAGATGCTTAACGGAGAGAACCAGTCCGTCCCGCAGTTAGTACTGGCAGGCAATGGATCAATCGACGATCCTGATGGGCTTCCACTGTACCATGCGACCCTGGAACTGTTGAGATCAGAGCACTATGCAGACCTGGCAAGTGACGTGAAAGTCGCACGACTTCCTCACATGGATCAGCTGCTCAATACCCTGATGAGAAAGTCTCAAATTGCGCTGCAACTTTCTCTGAAAGAAGGGTTCGAGGTGAAGGTGACGGAAGCGCTCATGAAAGGCAAACCGGTGATTGCCTATAGGGCAGGCGGTATTCCTCTCCAAATTCAGGATGGCATGGACGGATCTCTATAAGAAGATGAGTCTAGCTGCCGCGGGTCTTGCCTGCAAGGATTACCGTACCGTCCCGAACGCGATCTGCTGGCTGTTCCTGGCTGTCTATCTCCTTGAACATGGGAAGATGGAAGAAGGGCATACTCAATCGGTGAAAGAATGGGCTCATCGCTATGTTGCAAACAGTGGCGAGGCTTACTCTAACATTGATCAAGGCTCGCATTAATCACGTGGATTCACACCGAACGTCCTCTTTGCAGACGAACGGATAGCGAAAGACATGAGTCATGGATGAGATCGCACAGTACAATATCAAGCGGTGGAAGGCACTGGCCGAGGTCAATGCCTTGTTTACGCGTCCCTTCTTCGATTTGACTGCGGCAGAAGCCGTC
>VBHV01000482.1 GCA_005881995.1 Chloroflexota bacterium
TCCCAACCCATCCCCGCGCTCCTGAAACTGAAGGGGGAGGCGCTGCTGGCCCTCTCACGGCTCGACGAAGCACACGCGGCGCTGGAGGAGGCTAAACGCGGCGCACGAGAGCGAGGCGACCCGTCGCTACTGTGGCGGGTGCAGCGCTCGCTCGGTCAAGTGTATCGACGGCTCAAGCTGGAGGAACAAGCTCAGGGAGAATGGGCTGCAGCGCGGGAGATCATCGCGCAGTTGGCCGCAATGATTGAAGATGAAGGTGTACGGGAACACTTCTCCCACACGGCTCTCACCTCCCTCCCCAAGGAAAAGCCGCTGCTCGCCCGTCGTGCCACAGCCTCCCAGTTTGGTGGGCTGACGGAGCGCGAGCGCCAGGTGGCTACGCTCATCGCGCAGGGGAGGTCGAACCGCGAGATCGCCGAGGCGCTGGTGATCAGCTACCGCACCGTGGAAACGCATATCGCCAATATCATGTTCAAGCTCAGTTACACTGCTCGCTCACAGGTAGCCGCGTGGGTAGTTGAGAAAGGGTTGATGAACCCTCCTGCGTAGAGCGGCGTTGGTGCCCTTAGCGCGAAAGCGGGAACAAGAGACGGCTCGACTTGTCCCTCGCCATCCTGCTCCGTGTCCCTCCACAGACTCCTCAGGGTCATCCTCTCATCGACTACGTGTTTTCGCCGCGTGTGACTCCATGCTACTTTCCGTGTTTTCCTGGATGCACAAAGCGCCGTTTTCAGGCATACTATGCCTGGTGGCGAGAGACCACAGCAGATATACCTGCAGTAAGGAAGTAATAACCACAAAGGAGACGAACATCATGACACTCTACATGGACATTCACCGTGAGTTGGAAGGATTGACAGGGGATGCGGCCGCGGGTGCGCACGCGCGAGACCTGGAAGTTCAGGAGAAGTACGGGGTCAAGTACCTGAAGTACTGGCTCGATGAGAGCAGCGGCACGATTTTTTGCCTGGTCGAGGCTCCGAGCAAAGAGGCCGCTGAAGCGGTCCACCGCGAGGCCCATGGGCTGCTGGCACGAGAGATCATCGAAATCAAGGAAGGTTCCTAGGGGTGAGGCAGGCCCTTGCTCGGGAGAATGAGCAGGGGCCTGAACCATTCCGTGCGGACCAGGCTCGACCAAAACAAACAGGAGGCGAACTGGCGGCAACGTTGCAAAAAAAGCATTGCTACACGCCTGATGAACACACTCCGTGGGCAGTCGATATGGGCAAACTAATCAGCTCTTGAAAGAAGTGAAACGGCTTCTTTAGGGATACGAGACCTTTCCTCACCCTGGGTTTTTTGCCCACGTTCACTGCCAACATACGGAAAGACTCATACAGCGAGAACTCTCCCTACACAGAAAACAGAGAGTCAGAGGAAGTGAAGCAGATTCGCCGTTTCACGCTTCCCAAAGCACTTGTACACACAAAAGGAGAACAACCATGGCATCCCATCAATTTCCACCCATTGATTTTAGCGCAATCAAGGCACGCCAGCGGATAATCTGGTCTACTGGCGACTACTCGATCATTGGCACAACGCTCGTCGGTATCAGTGAGCAGTTGTGCGAGGCCGCTGATTTGCATGCCGGAGAGAGCGTGCTGGACGTGGCGACTGGCAGTGGGATCACGGCCATTGCCGCCGCACGCCGCTTTTGTAAGGTGACAGGTATTGACTATGTTCCAGCGCTCCTGGAAGATGGGCGGCAACGGGCGGCAACTGAGCACCTGCACGTCACTTTCCAGGAAGGCGACACCGAGAACATTCCCTTTGCCGATGCTTCCTTTGATATCGTGCTCTCGACGCTTGGCGTCATGTTTGCGCCTCATCAGGAAAAAGCGGCGAGCGAAGTGCTGCGGGTCTGTCGCTCCGGCGGAAAGATTGGCCTGGCGAACTGGACACCAACAGGTTTTATTGGTGACCTCTTCCGTCTCATCGGCAAATACGTGCCGCCGCCTTCCGGCCTGAAACCGGCCGCGTTGTGGGGAACCGAGGAGCGACTGCGTGACCTCTTTGGCGAGGGAATCGCATCGCTGCGGACGACGAAACGCGACTTCATCTTCCGCTATCGCTCAGCCTCGCACTGGCTGGACCACTTTGGAACCTACTATGGCCCGATGGTCACAACACTCAAGGCCCTGGATGCGACCAGACAAGAGCAGTTTTCGCGTGAGGTGATCAGCCTCCTGGAGAGCTACAATCGTGCAAAAGACGGGACGCTCACTGTGCCCTCTGAGTACCTGGAAGCTGTAGCGATCAGGCGCTAAGATGCGCCTCAGTACGAGAGTCTGTTACGCGGCTTTGTCGATGTGTCGGCCTGCCCAAGAAAGTACACTCTCACATAGCAGATCACTTTCGCACGCCTTCGTGGAGGGGACGTGAATATGAATCAACAGATCCAAGATGAGAACCGAAGGACTTGTCCGCGCTAATCAAGACACTATTATAATTCACTTCACCCATTCTTTTTCAACATGTCTTGAGAGAAGAGGAGAAGCAAAGAAAGAGATCAG
>VBHV01000483.1 GCA_005881995.1 Chloroflexota bacterium
GGCCTTTGCTTGCAGTGTGGTGCCGACTACTCGGAAACGCAGGGTATAGAGTGTGCCGGGTTGGGCCGCGAAATTAACCGGCGTGGTTGTGCCTTGATTACCCATTCTGATAAGAATATTCAGATGGTTCCCATCAATGTGGGCTTTATAGTAGTGTAAGTTGTCGCTCCAGCGCAGCATAGCCCCAATATGGGAGTTCGTGAAATCGCTGATCATGCCGGTGACTATTATCTCGGCATCGGTGGTGTTTGGTCCCAGCGTGGCGCTGTACAGAGTATGCCCACTCGCTGTGCGAAGTAATTGACCCGTATTGTTGACGATCGAGAAGTCTTGCGAGGTACTTGCATCTTGACCCCAGGAGTTCTGACCATCGGATGCGCTTCCCCAGAAGGTTTGATTGTTACGATGGAAATTGTCTGTTGCCAGGACGCCTGCGCCCAGGCCGGTATTGGAAGTGGGTGATGCTTTGGCAGGAGTTGTTGTGGTGCCAGATGTCTGGCCGGAAGTTGTGGGTGACCCGTGTGGTGTAAAGGCCCAGGTGAGGCCACCGGCGGCCACGACTGCTACTGCGGAGCAGCCGGCTATGATGGCTGTGCGGCGCGAAATGCCGCGCCGTGCTGGTTCTGGCTTTTCTTGAGCAGGAGTGAGGCGCTGAACAGGCTGGTGAGGTGGCGTGACTATGGCCGGCGCTTGCTCACCTGGCTGATGCCGGGGCGTATTAATGACCGGTGCTGGCTCAACTGCCTGGGTAGCCATTGCATGGGGCGCAGCCGATTCTGCCATTAAAGTGGCAGCCTCTGTTGGTAATGCTGCCTGGGGTTGGGCTTGCTGCCCTACAAGGGATGCGGGTACGATGGGTGGCTGCTCAGGCTCGATATGCGGGGTGATAGCCGCAGGGGAAAAAAGAGTTTGAGCGTAAGCCGGATCAGGAGGTGGAGCACTGGGACGCACTGCTCGACCGGCCTGTTCCAGGGCCGTAGCGAAGGCCTGCACGCTGCCAAAACGCTGCTTGGGTTCCTTGGCGAGCGCTATCATAATGATCTGTTCTACGTCGGGTGAGATGGTGGGAATGCGTTCGCGCAGAGGCGGAGGAGGCACCATGATATGTTTGACGGCGATCTCGGTAAATGCGCCGTCAAAGGGCCGGTATCCGCTCAACCACTCGTAGGCGACGACGGCCAGCGAATACTGGTCGCTGGCGGCACGTGGGTGAGACTGAATCTGTTCGGGGGCCATGTAAGCGATGGTGCCGATGGTTTCCTGTGTGAGTTGAACGCGTGTACTCTGCGCGACCACGGCGATGCCGAAGTCGCTGAGCAAAATTTCCCGGTTGCGCCCCAGCAGCATATTCTCCGGCTTGATGTCGCGATGGATGACTTTCTGGTTGTGCGCGTACTGCAGCGCGCTCGCGACCTGGTTGACATACTTTATGACGGTTTCAATACGAAGAGCTTCTCCACGCCTGTGAAGCTGGCGTAGGGTGCCGTTAGGGGCGTAGTCCATTACAAGATAGGGAGTGGCATCCTCTAATCCGAAGTCTAACAGGCGCACGATGTGTGGATGAATGAGGTTGACGAGCGTGCGCGCCTCCAGGCGAAAGCTCTCCATCTCATCCTTGACCAGGTTGGCGCGGAGTAATTTGATAGCCGCGAGACTGTCGAGGTGGATGTGTTTGCCGAGATAGACATCGGCGAAGCCTCCACTTCCCAGGAGTTGTACGAGGCGATAGTTGCCTAATTGCTGACCCGTGCGGTCATCCATGGTGAGTCTCCTTGCCAGCGAAATAGATGGATTCTGTGGACCTGGAACGATATGTTGTAGTTGGGACTTTTCATGTATGGAGCCATTATAGACTAATTTGTGAAACTGGGCAATGCGATTTTTCACATTTTACAACTCTTGACAAATCAAAACCGTCCGATTATACTCATATCATACGAAAGTTTTCGTACAGTACAGAGTATATCGAACTATGCTGCTAAGGAGAGTAGCGATGGCTGTACAAGATAGACTCGATCGAAGGCAGGCATTGATCGTTGAAGTCGAGGCCAGTCCTACTTATGAATTCCTGATGACGCTATGCGCCTTCAGTGATGTGGAGGGCTATGCTTCATATGAGGTAGGTAAGGCATGGTTCGAGGATATCCGCGCGAAGATATCTCCCGATCTGCTGGCGAACATCGAGCAGTTTGGTTTCCACACACATGAAGTCTGGGTTCACATGCTTAGTATGGCATACGACTTTCCTCCTCCAAGAGATGTGCCCGGCTTCATACGTTATGTAGAAACTATTGATCCAGTGGAACTACGTTTGCATGTACTGGGGTACTATGTGCGTAATCACTGCCGGGTCACCCCTCCTGATGTGATCTACGCGGCCGCTCTAGGAGATAGCGAGGCCCAGAAGAAACTTCTCAAGTCCTCGTTTCCTGATGATGCCAACTGGCAGAAGACGCTGCGTTGGCAGCTTTCACTTGATATAAACGCTATGAAAGACCGGCTCCTTGAAATCCTGCGTGGCTGGTACGACGAGGTTTTTCGTGAGCAGGAAGCATACATCCTGCCTATCCTGGCACGAGATGTCGAGGCCAAACGCGCGTTGATGTCCGTCGTTTCACCTGAGCAGCTGATTGAAAGCTGCACGGGCTGGGAATATACGCCTGAGCCGGGCATTCGCCGGGTCGTTCTGATACCTTCCTACGTTTCACGCCCCTGGAACACCGACGCGGAGCGATACGATACCCGGATTTTCTGTTATCCGGCGGCTGATGAGAGTATCGTGGCGGATACGAACGCGCCGCCTATACACTTGCTGCGGCTCGCGAAGGCCCTGGCTGACGAACGCCGCATGCGCATTCTCAAGAAGCTTTCGTCAGAGAGTTGTACCTTGCAGGA
>VBHV01000220.1 GCA_005881995.1 Chloroflexota bacterium
ACTCGAGGCCAGGCGGGTTGAAGACCTGCGCACGATCCAGCCCGGCCTCATCCAGGATTGAGGGATCCCAGCGTCCCTGGTACTGCAGGTTATGCACGCTGTAGACGATGCGGGCCATCCCCTGGCGCAGGAGATAGCCATGGCTCGTGCGCAGGTAAGCGGCGCAGGGAGCCGTCTGCCAATCATTGAGGTGGAAAATATCCGGGACGAAGCCGAGCCCAGGCAGCGCCTCGAGCAGGCCACGACAAAATAGGAGGAAGCGCCGCTGCTCGTCACGCTGGTCTAATCCAAGATAGATGCGCTGGTGCCGGCCAAAGAACTCCTCGTTATCCAGCAAGTAGACGGTGACGGGCGAATCGGGGAGGCTGGTTTGCAAAACAGACACGCTATGGTTGCTTCCCGACATGGGGATCGCCAGCGTCAACCCTGTCGGTTTAAGCGACCAGCGGGCGACATCAATGGTGCCATAGCGGGGCAGAAAGAGGCGTACCTGGTGCCCCAAAGTCGCCAGTTCTTTGGGCAGACTCCCCAGAACGTCGGCCACACCACCTTCTTTGGCAAGAGGAACCGCCTCCGTACCAACCATGAGAATATTGAAGCGTGTGTTATCCATGATACAGCCCTCGTGGAAATGCCGAAGCGCTATCCGCAGCATTGTTCTTTGCTATTCTATCATGCAGGACAAAGCGGTGTTGTATCGAGAAGGAACATCTCACGTCCCTACGTAAGATATAATGAAGCATTCGGTGAGAAATAACGAAGCATCCATACACCAGGCAGAAAGGATCAGCGGCCAATGAGTAAAGTGTTAGCGGTAATTCTAGCGGGAGGCCAGGGCGAACGATTGAGTCTCCTCTCACAAAAACGGGCCAAGCCCGCCGTACCGTTCGCCGGTAAGTACCGCATCATTGATTTTGCCCTCAGTAATTGCGTGAACTCTGGTATCGCCGATGTGGCTGTCCTGACCCAGTACCGGCCCCACTCGCTGCACGATCATCTCGGCATTGGTAAGCCCTGGGACCTGGACAGGCAGCAGGGTGGCATTCGCCTGCTCCAGCCATATATAGGGCATCACGAGTCAGACTGGTACCAGGGTACCGCCGACGCGGTCTACCAGAATCTCAGCTTCCTCATGGAGACTCGCGTTGACTATGTGCTCATCCTGGCCGGTGACCACATCTATCGCATGGACTACGGGCCAATGATCGCCTTTCACCAGCAGCACAGGTCCGATGTCACGCTTGGCGCCGTAGTTGTGCCTCTGGAAGAAGGACACCGCTTTGGCATTCTGGAAACCGATGCCGAGGGGCGAGTCATCTCCTTTGAAGAGAAGCCCGACAAGCCGCGTGGCACGCTTGGTTCGATGGGCATCTACGTCTTCGATCGCGATACCCTCATTCGTGCGCTGATCGAGGATGCGCGAGCCGCTGAGACTGGCGACCGCCCCACACAACATGACTTCGGTCGCAATATTATTCCATCGATGATGGCGCAGAACGAGCGTGTCTATGCCTATCCCTTTACCGGCTACTGGCAGGACGTGGGCACCATCCAATCTTACTGGGAGGCGCATATGGCGCTGCTTGGGGATCAGACTGCCTTCGATCTCTACGACCGGTCCTGGGTGATCCATACTCGTAGCGAGGAGCGACCACCTGCTCACGTGCGCAGCGGGGCACAGATTACAAGCAGTCTCATCTCACATGGATGTATCATCAAGGGGCGTGTCGAACGCAGCGTGCTCTCCCCTGGAGTTGTTGTCGAGGAGGGTGCAGTTGTGCGGGATTCCATCGTACTCTTTGACGCCGTCATTGGGGCTGGCAGCGTGATTGATCGTGCCATCCTGGACAAAGAGGTGGTGGTCGGCAAGCACTGCCAGATCGGCTACGGGGATGATATGACACCGAACAAGCTGGAACCTACCCGGTTGAACACCGGTATAACGCTCATCGGCAAACGCGCGCACCTGCCTGATAATCTGAAGGTTGGTCGAAACAGCAAAATTGGTGCCGACCTGCGTCCCGAGGACTTTCCGGCTGACACACTGGCGAGCGGCGAGACGGTCGAGGACCGCTCCTTCGCGCATGGTTGGCAGCGCGATCTGGCCCGTCGACGAGCCAATACACCATAGGCAATGGGCGGCTCAGGAGGTGCTGGCTCAAATTCCCAGTAGATGTCTTAAGTATTCATGGCTACAGATGCCAATTTTGGCGCAGCCTCCAGTATCATGTGCATTCCGTATTTGGGGCGCAGCGTCACGCGCGGCTGGATTACCACAGGAAAGCCAGGTACCAGGCGTGGCGTGTAGCGCTGGAGAATGCTCGCGAGCAGCAGTTTTGTCTCCATCTCGGCAAATGGCATGCCAATGCAGATGCGCGGACCTCCACCAAAGGGGAAGTACGCCCCTTGTGGAATCTTCTGCCCACTGGCTGGGTCCCAACGCTCCGGGCGGAATTGCTCAGGATCGCCCCAGATGTCGGGCAAGTTGTGCGTTACCCACTGGCTGAGCAGCGCTACCGTGTTGGCAGGGAAATGATAGCCATCCAGATCGAATGCCTCAATCGCACGCCGTCCCTGAATCCAGGCGGGCGGATAGACGCGCCAGGATTCGTTGATGACCCACTCCAGGTACGGCAGTTTCGCCAGGTCAGCAACTGTAGGCGTGCGGTCTGCCAGCACCGTCTGAAGCTCGGCCAACAATTTTTCGTTGACGGTGGGATGTTGCGACAGCAGGTAGAAAGTCCAGCTCAGCGTATTCTGCGCGGTCTCGTGTCCCGCCGCCACAAAGGTCAACACCTGGTCATGTACCTGCTTATCCGTCATAGTATAGCCCTCATCCTGGGCACCCAACAGCATGGAAAGCACATCTCCCACATCCCGCCCCTCTACGCGACGCTGGGCGATCAACTCATAAACAAAGTCATCAATAGTGCGCAGACCGGTGTCTCGCCTCCGATTTTGCTGTGGGGAAAGGTAACGCTTCAACTGGTCCAGCGCGCTCAAGCGCCGTGCAGTATTGTCGATCACTTCATTAAAAGCGTGGCCCAAAGTGGCAATCTGCACGGGAGAATCAATATTGAAGAGCGACTTCAGGATGATGCGCAGCGTCAAGCGCTGCATGGCCTGGGCCATATCAAGCTGCATACCGGCCTGCCACGTGTCTAGCATCTCTTGCGTAAACTGCACTATAGTATTCGCGTAGCCTTCCACCCGCTTCTTGTGAAACGCGGGCTGCACGAGCCGCCGCTGCTGGCGGTGAAAATCACCATCGGTGGTAAGCAGTCCATCTCCGAGGAACATCTTCAGATTAGCGCCATTGCCAAGATTAGGCTTTTTGAAATTGCGCGGATGTTCCATCAGAAAGTAGCGGACATGCTCGGGACGGAAAAACGCCACTACTGTGTCATTGCCCAGGCGCAGCCCCACCATACGCCCATATTGGCGCTGATTTCTGCGCAGAAACGTGAGCGGGTCTCGCTGAAATTGCAAAGCATTCCCCACGAAAGGTAATCCTTTGGGGCCAGGCGGTAATGTTTGTGTATGCTGCATCAATTTGTCCTTGTTCTTGATAAATGTTAAAGACCTCTACCCGAATAGAGGCGTGATCAACCTCCAAACGCTTTTGCCAGGGGGAGTGTCTGCTTGATCAAGTCGGCAGCCAGGTCGAAGGGGAAGAGCCCTGTATTGATGAGCAAGTGATATAACTCAGGTCGGTCCTGGTTGGAGCCATAATCCACCTGCGCATGGTTCATCACATTTGCGATGCGATCGGCGAGCGGCGCGAACACATAGATATGCAGTGTGCGCGGCGCTCGGTGCAGTAAAAATTGTGAGCCGCGCCCGATAATCACTGCGTCGCCTGCCGTCGCCAGTTCCAGAATAACCCGGCGCGTTAATTGCCAGTGGATGAGTTCTTGTGATTGCGTGGGGAGCTTCGTCGGGTTGAGCAGTGTGTTGAGATTGACCGCAAATGGGCCGTTTGATGAAAGCGCATCGAGGACGTGCCGTACCGTGCCTACCGTTTGCTCATCCTGGCGCGCCGCCTGTTCGACATTCACACCGAGCCGCCTGGCCACTTCCCCAATAATTTCGTAATCGAGATACAACAGTCCGCATTCCTGGGCCACAATACGCCCAATCTCAGCACCACCACTGCCGAACTGGCTGGAGATGGTCACCGTGACTTTGCCCTCTGGCGGTATACCGGATGGCATCGCCTGGTCAATCAAGGGTGTTTCGGGGAGCAGGCGAGTTGCTTGCTGAGTATCTTTCGCCTGGGGGTGCTGCTGACCTCGTCCGCGAAATAGGTTGGGCATGATTGTCCTCATTGTGTCTAGCAGTACATTCGTACTTCCATCCTACAATGTTACACGCTCAAAATGCAAGGTTGATGAACTTCCTCCAGAAGGTGTCAAGCTCCGAAACGGGCTTGCAGAGCCTCCCAGGCGCTGCTGCTGCTTTGGAACACTACCACGCTGCCATCGGGCGTTACGTGTGTGTGCGAAATGCGGTTTGCCGAAATTTTCCACTGCACTGTGCCTGTGTTCCCGTCGAGACCATACAAGGTCTGGTGACCGCACGAGGTCGTATTTCCTGGCAAACAGAGCGTGACAAAGAGCATCCCCCGCGCCTCGTGCAGGGCGCCCGCTCCAGGATAGAGGAAAAGCGCCTGCTCATCTGGTTGGAAGGTCCAATGCACGGTCGTCGTTTTCACGTCGAACGCGACCAGCGCTTGATGCTGAGAGCCGCTGTCAAGGTTGTTGGACACAACCGCGTAGATGAGCGAACCATTCGCAGAAACGGTGACATCGGAGACCGCTACCATGTTTTGATGCTTCCAGAGGATGTTTTGTGTAGCGGCATCGATGGCCTCGATTGCGCCATCGCCGTAGAGGATGAATTCATTGCCAGTGGCGACAATTCCGCCGGGTGTTTGAGCTGTATCGGAGCCGAGACCCGCCAGTGTCCAGCGTTCATTGCCGGTAGAAAGATCAAGCGCGTGATAGAGATCGCTGCGCCTTACTAAGAGTACGCCTGCGTTTTGGGCCATCTGCGCATCTTCCAGCATTGAAACGGTAGAGTCCTTTTCCGCGATATAGCTGCGCCACTGAATCTGGCCAAGCTGAGTATCAAGCGCGTAGAGCGTGCTGTTTGCCTGCCAGTAGATAAGGCGTTCCCCCGTAAGCAGAGATCCGTAATCGGGCACTGCGGTTCCTTGCTTACGGGGCCCAAAGATGCGCCAGGCGATAACGCCGGTGGCCTTCTGGACCGCGATAAGCTGAACGACCATATTGCCACGCACGATTGAGCGGCTGGCGACGTAGATGAAGCGGGTATCGTCACCTAGAACGGTGCTTTCCTGGAGCTCGCCACCACGCACAACTGTACTCTGCCAGATGACCTGTCCTGAACTGCGATCGAGCAAGTACAGGACGAAGAGATGGTCGAGCGGATGCGTGTAGGCCACATCATCGGGTGCGTAGTGATAGTTCAAGGATGTAAAGCCGCTCAAGGCCACCAGGAGTGTTCCCGCCTGGGTAGAGACGGCGGGAAGCGAGAAGACGCCCTGGCTGGAGAAGGTTGCCCAGCGTGAAGAGCCTCTGCTATCGAGCGCCGAAAGCTGAGAGAGATGGTCTCCCGAAGTGGCGATTACGAAGCTGCCCTGGCTATCGGCGCCTGTCAGGGTAGCCGGTGTATTCAATGCCTGCTGCCACTGAGCGCTACCATTGCTGGCCTCGACCTGGTTCAAGAACTGCTGTGCGTGATTGAGCCGGGTGTACGTCAGGATACCCGCGCTCATCAGTACAGCGACCAGGGTCAGTGCAAAAAGGAGGTGTGAGAAGCGCCACAAACGCGCGGTTAGTACGAAAGGCATAAGAAGAGTATGTGGTATGCGACTCAGGGCATGCTTTAGCTTCTTGACCCATAACTGGAACGGCAGAATCCACAGCAAAAGGAGGGTGAAGAGGCTGGCTATGCTGATAGCAAGCAGCAGGAGACGCGTCCATGACCAGTTTCGCAAGGCCGTCTGGGTAGCGGTTTGCGCGCTGAAGAGACTGAGTGTCTCGTTTGATACCTGGATCACCTTGGGTGTTGCCGCCGTCACTCCCGCCAGCGGTATGCGCCACCGCGGCGAGCCATTGCCAGTATCGTAGGCGGTAAGCGTGTGGCTGCCATCCGCTTGCACTTGTTCAAACAGCACCAGACCCTGTATAGAATCGACGTAAGGGGTAAAAATACGCCCTGCATCCGTGTTGCTAAAACCAGAACCAATTTGTTCTGACCAGTGCGACTCTCCTGTAGATGCATCGACCGCAAAGAGCCAGAACTGCTCCTGCACCTTCTGCGCATCCCAGGCAATGCCGGTTGCATAAATCACGTTATTGGTATTTGAAATACTGGCCTGGTAAAACTGCGCAGCTGTCAATGTCGCGTTGTCTGCCACGTCCGGCCGTCCATTAAACGACCAGATTGAACGACCGGTTGCGGGATCGAACGCCATCAGGCCTGGCGCTCCCACGGCGATGAGCAACGGCTGCGCTGCAGAAGCCATGAGCAGTGTTCTCGTTGGAGAGACTGCTTTCCAGAGGATAACCCCTGTAGCAGTGTTCAGCGCGTAGAGTGTGTGATCGCCCGCCACAAAGACGGTATCTCCATACAGCAATAATGGGGGGGCGTATGCCAGCGTGTCATCAAGGTGCTGAGTCCAGCGAGCGGCCCCATTTCGCAGGTCATAGGCTGCCACGATACCTTTAGAAGCGTTCTTGACATTATAGACGGTGCTGTGGTCAAACGCGGGCGCAAACGCATGCGCTCCCAGCGTTGGCTCTTCCCCTGTTGTTTGCCAGAGCATTTGTCCTGTTGGGCGTGACGCTCAAGGTCGAGTGCGCAAGCTGGGCAGTATGCTGAGCGGCGACACGCCAGGAGGTATTGCTTCCGGCCAGAGTGAGTATCTGCTGCGAGCCTGACTGCGATGTCGATACCCCTAGCAGCAGCGAAGACTGCAATAGCACGGGATTGGTCAGCGTGGCAGCGTCCTGGTACCCTCCACCAAGGTCTTGCTGCGCCTCTACCTGTCCACTCGCCGCGTCGATATGATACAGGTAGAGGTGCGTGTCGTTCACGTCGCGCCACAACAGGAATGAACTGGTAAGAAACAATACCAGCAGGCAGAGAACCAGAAGAGTACGCGCCACGCGTCTGCGCTCGCCCGGTCGCGGCTCTTCTACAAGCGGTAAAGGAGTTTCGGGAATATCTCCTGTGACCAGGGCGCGGGAAAGTTGGGCAAGCTCTGGCTGAATCCTACCTTCTACGGGAGGGAAAGGAGTTTCAGGAGTGTCTCCTGTGGCCAGGGGTGGGGGGAGTTGGGCAAGCTCTGGCTGAACCCTACCTTCTACGGGGGGTAAAGGCGTTTCAGGAATATCTCCTGTGACCAGGGCGGGGGCAAGCCCCGCCCCTACCATACCTTCTACGGGAGGTAAAGGCGTTTGAGGAGCGTCTACCTCTAAACCTATAGCGGGCTCAGGTGCTACCACTGTAATAGAGGCGCGACGCTCCGTATCTCTTGGTTTTACCGGTGTCGCATCCAGGTCAGGCTCAAAAGGCGAAACCTCTGGCTCAACTTCTTTAATGAATTTTTTTCGTGGCTTTGTAGGGCGTCGTTTTGTGCCGGGAGTGGATTTTTTCTCTGGCTCGATCGATGGCGCTTCAGATGGCGTTTTTACGGGAGTATCGGCTGTATCAGCCGACTGCGTGTCGGTAGACTTGATGTCTCTAGCGAGCTGCTTTTTACTTCTGCCGCGAGCCGGTTTTGCTGCAGGAATCTCGTTCTCAGTTTCACTCGTGACCTTAAGCGTGGTATTATGCGATAATGCAGGTTCAGACTCTGTAGGGGCACGATTTATCGCGCCCGCGTCTGGAGGAGTATTATGCAGTTGCTCATCGGACATCGTACTGAATCTTTCTGTGCTGTAGTTCTTCGTCTCCTACTATATCAAACCGGTCGAGATTAGAAAAGCAGTTGACAGAATCGTCTAAGATAGTACTATACGTTCCTTGCAGCCTGTCTGACCGCAGGTGCTTCCTATCATCACTGCTGACACGGAGTGTAGAGACGCAGTCTCGTTGCAGTGATGCTTTCAAGCTGAAGACGTAGTCCGTTGACAGGCTGGTTATCAAAAGGTTCGCCATTGAAAGGTTATCTTTGTTCCAGGGGGCTTCCATGCTAATGCACACAATGAATCTGCACCAACTCCACACCTTTCAAGTCGTCGCGAAACATTGTAGCTATGTTCGAGCGGCTGAGGAATTGCATTTCAGTCAACCTGCCGTATCAGCGCAGATACGCCACCTGGAAAATACGCTGGGCGTCAAATTATTTGAGCAGATAGGACGTAAGACCCATCTCACGCAGGCCGGTGAGGAACTGTATATTTATAGCCAGAAAATATTCTCCATTATCGACGAGACGATGGAACTCATGGAGATGCTGCGCAGCCCCCATCATGGCCGCCTGAGCGTGGGTGCAGATACAACCGTTGGATCGTACGTGATTCCCGGACTGCTGGGAAAGTTTCGCCAGAGCTTCCCTGCCGTAGAGATCTCTCTGGAAGTTCTGAATCGTGCCTCGCTAATCGACGCGCTGCTGAGCAATCGCGTCGACCTGGCGGTGATGGGCGCGGTTCCTGATGACGCGCCCATCGAAATCGAGCCATTCGCCTACAATCCCCTGGTCTTAATCGCTGCGCCCAACCATCGCCTGGCTGGACGGACTGACGTGCCGATCAAAGAGTTGGGACGAGAACATTTTCTGCTGCGCGAACCGGGTTCAGGCACGCGCTCAGCCCTGGAACTCGCTTTGAGGGAGGCTGGAGTAGAGCTGCACATCAGCATGCAGGTGGGCAATAACAGCGCCATCAAGCATGGTGTGGCGGCTGGCCTCGGCATCGCTTTGATTTCGCGGGTTGCCCTGGATATGGAATTGGAGACCAACCGCCTGGTTATCCTCGATGTGGAGGGGTTTCCCATCATCCGTCAATGGCGGTTGGTTCACCTGAAAGAAAAATACCTCTCCCCCACCGCCCATGCCTTCAAAGCCTTCATGTTGCAAAATGCTGATCGACGTTTGCGCAGGAAGCCGCCAGAGAGTATCTCATCATCGTAAATAGAAAGGCCTTATCATGGATATTCCTTTATCTCACGAAAGGCAGATGGTCATCGATGAAGTCAAGCGTTTTGTAGAACGTGAGGTAATCCCTGTTGCGCACCAACTCGAACACGATGATGTCTATCCTTTCGACCTGATCGAAAAGCTCAAGGCCCTGGGCGTTTTCAGCGCTACTATCCCCGAAGCCTATGGCGGCCTGGGTTTAGATTTCCTCACCTACTCGCAGGTAATCGAGCAGCTTGCGCGCGGTTGGATGAGCCTGGCGGGGATCGTCAATACGCATATACTGGTTGCCTATATGCTTCAAACCTACGGTACCGAGGAGCAGCGCCGTACTTTTCTCCCCATAATGGCGGAGGGTGACAAACGCGGGGGGATCTGTCTTTCGGAAGCGAACGCGGGCAGCGATGTGCAGGCTATTACCATGACTGCAACCCCCGAGGAGGATAATTATATCCTCAACGGCTCCAAGCTGTGGGTCACGAATGGCCTGCATGGGAGTATCTTCGCGGTGTTAGCGCGCACCGATACAAGCGCGTATCCTCCCTATCGCGGCATGAGCGTTTTCATCGTCGAAAGAGACACGCCAGGTCTGAGCGTCAGCCGCACCTTTGAAAAGCTGGGCTACAAGGGGGTCGAGACGGCGGAACTGGTCTTCGACCACGTGCGTGTTCCTGCCGCACGGCTGCTTGGCGGCAAAGAAGGCGAGGGTTTTAGGCATGCCATGAGCGGCCTGGAAGTCGGGCGCATTAATGTGGCCGCACGTGCCGTCGGGGTAGCGCAGGCTGCCTTTGATGATGCGATTCGCTATGCGCAGCAGCGGCAGACCTTCGGCAAACCCATCGCACAGCACCAAGCCATCCAGATTAAGCTGGCGGATATGGCAACCAGAATCGAGGCAGCCCGTCTCCTACTCCAGCACGCGGCACGTAAGAAAGACGGAGGTGAGCGCTGCGACCTGGAAGCTGGCATGGCGAAGCTCTTCGCCACCGAGATGTGCCAGGAGGTCACACTCGAAGCCATGCGCATTCACGGTGGCTACGGCTACACCAAAGAGTTCAACGTCGAACGCTACTACCGTGACGCCCCGTTCATGCTTGTCGCAGAGGGAACCAGCGAGATTCAAAAGTTGGTGATCGCCCGGCAGTTGTTGGAGAAATACAAATTGTAGGGGTGCAATTCATTGCGCCCTTATGCTCATATATCGGCCTGCAATGAGGGCGCAATGAATTGCGCCCCTACACGAGAAGAGGAGATATCTATGCAATTCGGCAGATGCTTTGAAGAATTTGAGATCGGCGCAATCTACAAACACTGGCCTGGTCGCACGATTACCGAATATGACGATACACTGTTCTGTATGCTGACTATGAATCACAACCCCTTGCATATAGACGCGCACTACGCTGAAACCCGCCAGCATGGGCAACGCCTGGTGGCCGGGCCGCTCATCTTTAGCATTGTACTGGGCATGACCGTCGAAGATGTGAGCGGTAAAGCCATTGCCAACCTGGAATTTGAGAATGTCAAACATCTTGCTCCCACTTTTCACGGGGATACTGTCTACGCGGAAACGAAGGTGCTGGATAAAAGGCTTTCGAGCAGCAAGCCGGACCGCGGCGTCGTGACGGTGGAGACTATAAGTTATAACCAGCGCGGGGAAACGATACTGTCGTTCAAACGGCGTGTGATGATTCCCACCAGGACGGCAGATGAAGCATGGCAGCGTGAATGGGATGAGAAGATGGAGAAGTTACGCGAGGAAGGGAAGCAAATATAATCAGTCGTTGTTGAGACAATATATCCTGTGGTTCCACCCTGGCCAGCAAATACCAGCCAGGGATTCATTAACGATAGTTCTTTCTTGTGCCTCCTCTCTCCCCAAAACACATCGGGGAGAGAGGAGTGCTTTTCTCTATCTATTACCTACCTTATGCACTCGTAGCGGAGATGCTTGTCCAGGTTAATCCACCATCGACCGTCTTGAGCAGAGAAGAGGAATTGGCTGTTGCCAAAGTGATCGCCCACCCGACTGTAGTTGAGACAAAGTCGATCTGGGTGATGTTTTTGAAATTCGCACTGGGGGAGAGTTTTATCCAATGCTGGCCTCCGTCGCTGGTACGATAGAGCATTGTGCCGTCGGTCGCCCACCCATGCTGCATATCGGCAAAACTAAGCAGCGGAAGGGCAGCAGCAATGGGTGCTGTACTCTGCCAGGTTCTGCCACCATCGTGCGTGGTATAGATAGCCGTGGCAATAGCACTGTCAGTCGTGATGTTAGAAAAGATGACGGGAAGGATGCCATCGGCGGTCGAAAAGAAGGTGGGGGAGAGGAGCGAGAGCCGGGCAGATGGCAACCCGGGTGGCATAAGGAGCGATTGCGGTTGCCAGGTCGAACCCCCATCATGTGTGACATAGAGCCACGCGAGATCGGTAATGAAGACGGTTCCAGTCACCCATCCTGTCGAGGCATCCAGAAAGTGCATCCCTGATTTCTGCCCTCCATAGGGAAGCTTGCCGGGGGGAGTCGCGTCCGAAAAAAGTGCAGTGGCTACGTTCACCCAGGTCTTGCCCCCGTCCGTCGTGCGAAACACAGACACCGGTTCAGCTGGTCCTCCCAGGGGACGCACAGCAGCCAGTACCCAGCCGCGCTGCGCGTCAATGAAGGAGATTTGCCGTGGCAAGGGCATCTGGATCGTTGATTGTTGCCAGCTCTGGCCGCCATCAGCGGTGTGCAAGACCTGAGTACTCGCTCCATCAGGCCGGGGCGTTCCTATCGACGCTATAGAAGCGGTAGGGAAGTCCGCTATACTGTCCTGTGTGAGCGTGGCGCCAGCAGGCGTCACATTCTTCCAATGAACTCCCCCATCGGTGGTGCGCAGCACTGTCTGCCCGGTGAGCGCCCATCCGGTCGACGCATCGATCATATGAAAAGAGAGCAACGTAGGCAACGTATTGAGACCTCCTGTTGGTTTCGCTGAACTACCGGGACTACTTCGATGTGATAGGTTCAATACAAAAAGGAGGGAACTCACCACCAGCGCTGCAACCAGCACGGCAGCAATCATGCTCATGCGGCGCTGCCAGGGCTTTCTTTCGATACTAGGAGAGCGAGTTGGCTTTACATCCCCTGTAGGGGCGGGGGTAGTGCGGATGTGGGGTGGGGGCGCTTGCGTCGCCCGCGTCGCCCGTTGTTGGATGTCACGCGCCTCGTTACTAGGTAACGGATGTAGAGAACCCTCATTATTGAGGAGGCGCTGCTGGACGCGTGCGAGATGCTGAGCTTTTTGACCATCCGCCCGATACATGAGGCGAAGATCTCGGATGAGGCGTTGGTGCTGTTCATCCACCTCTTCAGGGAGTAGTTCGTTGGTGTCTGCCATGACCTCGTTCCTTTCTAGTGCTGCTCGTAGATCCTCCGTAGGAGTGCAAGGCTACGAGAACAGATTTTCCTCACAGTGGCTTCGCGTTTGTTCAGTAAGACGGCAATCTCGGTGAAGCGCAGGCCCTCCCCATAGCGTAATTGGAGCACCTGCTGTTGCTGCGATGAGAGTTTTCCAATGGCTTTGTACAGACGCTCAAGCTCTTCGCGTCGCAGTACCAGTTGTTCAGGCGTCAGCGCCTCATCGTGGGACGCGTTCTCTACAACCTGTTCCAGGGGGACAGCAGGCGGTTGACCTGGGCGGCGATAGCTATCGATGAGTTTGTTGTGAGCGACGCGCCACAGCCAGACGAGCTGCTGTTTGTCGGTGAGCCAGGAGAGGTTATCATGCTCTAAAGCTGTTAAGAAGACCTCCAGTGTCAGATCCTCGGCATCTTGCCACGAAGCGGTACGCGATCTCACGTAGGCAAGAATGATCGCTGCATACCGCTCGTAAAGCGTGTTGTCTGAGTTCTGGGCCAGTTTGTGTTCGTCTTGTTGCTGCATCATCACCTTCTGCGCTCCATATGCTCACATATAAAAGACGCGAAATCTCTAAAAGTGTGACACAGATTTGATAGTTGCTAGTGATCTGTGTAAATCATTCACAGAGAAGATGAGGAACTCGACAGCGAACCGCTGCCGGGTTCTTTTTGTTTCAGTGATATAATGAAGAACCTGGAAAAACATCCATTTTAAGCTATGCAGTTTGAGTGGGAGGAGGGTTACCCATGCGCTTGAGACGGTCTGAGTTGTCAACGCCTGCCAGCAATGAACGCATGATCGCCAAAGCCGCAGCAAGCGCTGCTGACCTGGTATTTCTCGACCTGGAAGACTCTGTGGCACCGATAGAGAAGGTCGGAGCGAGAGCAAAGGTAATCCATGCCTTACAAACCCTGGACTTTGGGAAAAAGACCAGGGCAGTGCGGATTAATGATCTTGAAACAGAGTACGCCTACCAGGATATCATCTCAATCGTTGAGGAGGCGGGTGATAAACTTGATATCATCATTATCCCGAAAATCAAATCCGGCAAAGATGTGTGGTGGGTTGATTTGCTTTTAACACAAATTGAGAAGCGGTTGCATCGATCAAAGCCCATTGGCCTTGAGGCTCAAATTGAGGAGGTTGAAGCATTGCAATGTGTTGAGGAAATTGCAAGGTCAAGCCCACGCCTTGAAGCACTCATATTTGGGCAGTATGATTATGCAGCCTCCCAGGGGGTAGATCCCAGGGCAATTGAGGAAGACTCAATGCTCTACGAGAGTGATATCTGGCATTACGCCAGAAACAAAATAGTGATTGCCGCACGCGCAGCAGGCATTGATGCCATTGACGGCCCTTTTATTGATTATCAGAATGCGGAGGGCTTCAGGAGAGCATGTGTCCGGGTCCGTACCCTTGGGTTTTCAGGGAAATGGGCAATTCACCCAGGCCAAATCGAGCTTGCGAATGGTGTCTTTGCACCCTCGGACGACGATATTGCCTGGGCGAGAAAGCTGGATGCACTCTACAAAGAGGCACAAGAAAAGGGTTTGGGAGCCGTGACGTACGAGGGGAAAATGGTTGATGTTGCACTCATTCGCAATGCGAGAAACATAATCCAAAAAGCAGACCTTATTGGAAAGTAGCGATGCGTGTCTGATAAACGGCTCAGTTCTAGCTCGCCAGAAAGGAGGCAGCCGCAAGGTCGGGCTCTCTCTCCTGCCCAGCATGTACCATGAAACTGTTCTCTCCTTAAGAACGTGCCCATTGAACAACGAGCGAATGAGGCGTTGTCATGTGACTGCTATTGATGAGCCTTTTAAAGGAGAAGTGGTCATGCCTTAGTCAATCGAACCGAGTAATTGTGTCAGATCGTCAAGGTACAGATGCAACCGTAAAATTTGCGCCTTGGCGTGGCTCATGGTCTCAGGCGAGACGTTGGTGCCCTGATCAAGGGCCTCAGCGATCAGATTGAGCGCCTGTCTCACCTGCTGGCTTTGTTCTTCAATGTCGCGTTGGCGGCGGCGCACCTGCTCGCCGCTGGGCTGCTGCCCGGGTAACTCAGCTTTTCCCCCTTGTCCGTTGCCGTTCTGGGAGTTTGACATGTGTGATCCTCCTGTGTGTCTGAAGCGGTGAGTCTTTCACATGTCCTCTCTTCTCTGGAGCAGGGTGCTTGGTGAGCCTGCTCGGGCTGCGCCTCATGAGTGTGCTTGTGTTCTCAATCTCCTGTGTCACCACTGCTTCACAGCGGACATGATTTGCTTCACAGCTCATGGTTCGGTCCTGTTGCTGGGAAAAAGGAATGATCTCCTACTTTAGACACGAACAATCCCACTGTCATGGAGACAGGCCCTACATGAAGGGCGCCAGTAATTCATTGGGCCGAACACATATGTTCGTTGGATGGCTCTTCCCCAATTTAAGTATGCCTGGTTGCTTTGTTTTAAAACCAGAACAGCATTGACCGAGAACCAGCTTCACGGATGAGCTAGAGGAGATCTCGCCAGACGGGGCCAGCACTTTCAAGTAAGCAAACTCACTTAAATTGACGGAGAGCCTTGTGAGGTATTCGTCTAGAAAAGTGTGAGCCAGTTCACATTCGTTTCCGGGTTGCTCTGGTACGCTTGCGCTGGTTACATCCTTATAAAATGTACCTTCTAGAATAACTACCGGCAGCCTCCTCGTAATGCTTTTTCTTATTCCTCTCTTTGCGGCCTGTAGCAATGGCGCGGGTAACACAGGTAACACAGGTAACACACCAACCCCGCAGAGTACTGCTGGTAAAGTTGGAAACAACACCCCACCTCCAGATGCAACACCGGGCGTCGTCTTAGGCCCGCGGACCTGTCCTGCAGGATTCGCTGACCCGGCGCACTGGCAGACGATCATCAACCCCATTGCCTATGGCGGTTCACAACATGTCGAGAGTGTGAGCTGCGCCAACTTGATGGGCAACGCTTCGCTCCAGGCCCTGGTGACAGACCGTCGCAGTGATGCAAGTGACACGCTGGATGTATTCGTGTTCAACAACATCACTAATGCGATGCCTACCCCGGTCTTTAAGACATATGGACTGGTCAAGGGCGATGCAAAGATCAGCGGCTACAATACCGTGTTGACGGCCCAGGCGGACGAACTCTCCGCGGTCAACGTGGGCAAACCCGTCTCCGCCATGACTGCAGATCTCTCCCGCGAGTTTAAGTGGTCAGATAGCGCGAGCACGTTGGTGCAAACGGTCTTTCCCGGCATCTTCCCCGACCTGACGCGCTACCAGGCCGAAGCAGACCAGGTGCAGGTCAACCAGGGACATCAACCCTGGAAACTCAGTGCGACAATGGTCGCCGGCGCCCTGGCCGTGAGCTTGCTCAACTGGTCTCCCAGTTCCTCAACCACCCTGCTCAGCGGCGGTGGAGCGCATGATGTCAGCGCGGTTGTGCGGGTTCGGAACAACCTGGTCGTCAGTGGAACCATCACGGTTACGCTTTCGCGCCTTGAAGGCAACAGCAACGGTGGCATCTGGGAGGCCATCTCCGTCACAGCCGATGGTATGTCGATCACCAGTCCTGGGCCGCTTGCACAGCTCAGCAGCCCGATCGGTGTTAAGGGAACCGGCAGTGCCTTTGAAGGGCAGATCGGACAGGTCATCGTGCTGGATCACCTCTACAATAAAATTGGACATGCGAGCGCCACGGGAGCGATCGGCGAGGGCCAGACCACGTTCTCGACCAACGTGTCCTTCCAGTCCACCTTCCCTGCCGGTATCCAGGAGGGAGTGCTTGTCCTCTCCGCCCCCAGCAACGCCAATGGATCGATTGCTGCCGCCGTCCTGGTCAAGGTGCTGGTCAACGGCGTCCTCTAGATGATTTGACTGCCAGGGGGACCAAGGGGCGAGCAGGGCGACCGCGAGGGGGACCAGGAGCGAGCAGAGCGACCGCGAGGGGGACCAAGGGGACCAGGGCGACCCTGGCGGCATTGATTCCAACAAAGGGGGGGTAAGCCCTGCAGTTGTGGCAATGGCCTCAAAAAGCTGATCCATTC
>VBHV01000484.1 GCA_005881995.1 Chloroflexota bacterium
GGCCGCATTGGTTTTTCAGGCAGCCTCTTGCTGATCATCTCCAGCGGTGGGATTGTCACCGTAGATACGGCTGTGCGCTTTCCGGTGCGTCTCCTCGAATCCGGCCCGGCGGGAGAAGCATTGGCCGCGGCCAGTTACGGCGCGGCATGCGGGTACAGCGACCTGCTCTCATTCGACATGGGTGGAACCACCGCCAAGTTCTGCATCATCGACCGTGGTCAACCACTCATAGCCCACGAATTTGAGGTTGATCGCAGGTATCGCCTGAAAAAGGGTTCAGGTCTCCCCATAAAACTGCCCGTGATCGAGATGATCGAGATTGGCGCGGGAGGCGGCTCGATAGCGCGCATAGACCCGCTGGGCTTATTGAAGGTAGGGCCAGATTCGGCGGGTGCCGAGCCAGGCCCCGTCTGCTACGGACGTGGAGGAAGCGAGCCGACGGTTACCGACGCTGACCTGATGCTTGGCTACCTCGATCCCAACTACTTTCTCGGAGGGCAGCTTGCGATAGATCTCACTGCCGCGCGCCGTGCCATTAAGGAACGTATCGCCGACCCGCTGGGCATCTCAATTGAAGAGGCTGCCTGGGGCATCCACCAGGTCGTGAACGAAGGTATGGCCAATGCCGCGCGTATCCATACCCTGGAGCGAGGCAAGGACCCACATCGCTTCCCGCTTTTTGCCTTTGGTGGAGCCGGGCCGGTGCATGGTTTTCGCATTGCGAAGGCCCTCGGTTCGCCAGCCTTAATTGTGCCGTTTGGAGCGGGAGTCATGAGCGCGGTGGGCTTTCTCACCGCTCCGCTTGCCTTCGACTTCGTGCGTTCCTGGCCGGGTAGCATCGATGTGATGGACTGGCAGC
>VBHV01000485.1 GCA_005881995.1 Chloroflexota bacterium
TGATGTACCTCGTCAAAAATAATCAATTTGAAGGCATTGCCGTGCTCGGCAATCAAATCGCCCGCCGAGTGATAGGTGGTGACGGTGAGCGGCAGTACCTTCTTCTCGCCGCTGTAATACACCCCTACATCGGTGGCAAAAGCGTTGACCAGCCGCGCATACCACTGGTGCAGCAGATCAATCGTCGGCGCAACCACCACGCTGGAGCGATTCACCCGGCTGATCGCTTGAATGGCGACAAACGTTTTCCCCGCGCCCGTTGGGAGTACAATGCTCCCACGTCGTCCAGCCTGGTCCCATGCTGTCAGGGCTGCCACCTGGTAATCGTGTGGCTCTCGCATCTCCTGCATCTTGAGATTGAGCGGCTGCCAGCGCGGGACGGCATCACGCACCTCCTGCTCCTGCAAATAAGGCTGGAGCGTCCCATAATGATACCCCTCGCAGCGCCACCGTTCCTTGATCAACTTGAATGGCGCGGGAGGTCGCTCTTGTACATCCACGTCCCGTAGGACAAGGGTGCCCCCTTGATAGTAAACCGACTTGCTCATGGTCTATATGATAGCAGGGTTTGGTGAGAATAGCTAGAGTATGTGTTCTAGTTCTGAAAGAAGCGAGGTACCGGTAAGTTATGTCAACTCCAACACCTTGACGATACAAGAAGAAGCTCCTACAATAAATATGTCTCGACAAGAGCAGAGCTTCACACTTCGTGAAAAGCCTGGGGACTGACGCCGGGCAGGAGTGATACTATGCATGGGCAGCTACTAACTACCGTAGTGCCGCTTGATACTGGCTCCTTGCTAGCTGGTCGCTATCGCATTCTCGCCAAAGTCGGCGAGGGCGGCTTTGGCGTGGTCTATAAAGCGCGGGATATCCAGCTGAGGCACCGGCTGGTCGCTATCAAACAGATCGACCTGGGCGCTCTCAGCCCCCGGCAGGTGATCGAGGCCACCGACTCGTATAATCGCGAGGTGAGCATGCTTTCGCGGCTGAACCATCGCAACCTGCCACATATCTATGACCATTTCACCGATCCCACCCACTGGTACGTGGTGATGCAATACATTGAAGGAGAGACGCTCGAAGACTATCTCAAGCGGGCGAAAGGGGGCCATCTTCCGCTAAAGCAGGTGCGTGCTATCGGTGTGCAGCTCTCCAAAGTGCTCTACTACTTGCATGCGCAAACGCCGTCCATCATTTTCCGGGATGTGAAACCCGCCAATATCATGCGCACGCGCCGGGGACGACTCTACCTGATCGACTTTGGCATCGCACGCCACTTTAACCCGGACAAAAAGCGTGATACCGGCCCGCTTGGCTCACCCGGCTACGCTGCCCCTGAGCAGTATGGCCGGGCGCAGTCAACCGCGCAGACCGATATCTACGGATTGGGGGTCACACTGCAAACCTTACTAACGGGCAAAGAACCCCTGGATGATGAGCCGGCTACGCCGCCCACGGGGAAGCCTCACCCAGCTTCCCGGCAACTCCAGCAATTGTTGGATCAGATGCAGGTGACGGAGGCCTTCTGGCGTCCCCACAACATGTGGGATGTCAAGAAACGCTTGCTCTTCATCCAGCCAGGCAACCCAGGGCTTGTATCGATTCGCCAGAAAGCTATTCCTTTGCTGATTGGGCTGTTCATCGGCTCGCTGCCCTATATCTTTTTGCCGCTTTTGCGGCTCTTCTCCTCCCCTGACCCCAATGCTGGTGCGCCATGGTTCCTTGAGCCTGTCCAGTTCCTTTTCTTCTTCTGGCCGTTCGTATTCATCTGCCAGTGCATGGCGGCGCTTTGCTGGCTCTTCGCTGCCCACCCCCGGCAGCGCTTGATAGCCTGTGGTATCCTGATCATGCTCGCGTTCATTATCCTGGCGCTTTCCTTCAGCTGGCTCCCGTCGGCCAATAGCCTCATCCACTAGGTCCATCAATACAGGAGCAAAAATCGGATATCCAACGTACAAGAACTTTGGTATCCTTTCTTTTGACAGAGCTACCGATTACACGATACTATTGCTCGTATAGTCAGCCATCTGTTTACTCGTATCTTTTACGGCTCTATGCAGACAGTATGTTTTTCATACAGGGAAGGTGAACACAATGTCCAACGAAACGTCTTCTACTAATGAG
>VBHV01000486.1 GCA_005881995.1 Chloroflexota bacterium
GCATCCCAAAGCGCTGTTCCGTTTTCGCCACGCAGAACAGCAGCTTTATTGCGTCGCCGGTGCGGTCCTCCTGCACGGTTGGGTGTGCGCAAGTATCGCAGTTCCCACAGTATCCATCCACTAGCGTCTCGCCAAAATAGGCCAGCAGTACCTTGCGGCGGCACAGGCTGCTTTCGCAATACGCCACCACCTGCTGCAACTGCTGGCGGGCGATGCGCTGCTCCTGCTCATCCTCTTTCTGGTTGATGACAAACTCTACCTTCGTGCGGTCCCCGTGACTGAAGAAGATGGTGCATCGCGCAGGTAAGCCGTCACGACCTGCTCTTCCCGATTCCTGGTAATACCCCTCGAGATTGCGCGGCAGATCATAGTGAATCACCGCGCGTACATCCGGCTTGCCAATTCCCATGCCAAAGGCGATGGTCGCCACCAGCACCGGCACATCATCACGTATAAACCGTTCCTGGTTTTCGGTGCGCTGCTCGCTACTCAAGCCGGCATGATATGGTAACGCCGAGATGCCACTCTGGTTCAACGCCGTGCTGAGGTCTTCGACACTTTTACGGCTCTGGCAGTACACAATCACCGATTCGCCGCCCATTTCGCTCAGCAGTTCTACCAATTCTTTGAATGATCCCTGGTGTTTCTGCCGCACTTCATAGGAGAGATTGGGGCGATTGAAGCTGGCAATATGGATGTGTGGATCGTGCAGCCGCAGCTGCGTCAGAATGTCCCCGCGCACACGTTCTGTGGCTGTAGCCGTCAGCGCCATCATCGGAACTTGCGGGTACCGTGCGCGCACCACTCCAAGCTGGCGATACTCAGGGCGAAAATCATGCCCCCACTCGCTGACACAATGCGCCTCGTCAACCGCCACTAGCGACAGCCCTACGCGCTGCTCAACCTCGGCCAGCATCGCCAGGAAATTGCCCGTTACGAGCCGCTCAGGTGCCACGTACAGCAACTGCACCCGGCCATTGAGCGCCGCCTGCTCCCGTTCCATACGTTCGGTAGGACTGAGGGAACTATTGATAAAAGTAGCGGCGATGCCGTTCGCTCTCAAACGGTCTACCTGGTCATGCATGAGCGCGATCAACGGTGAAATCACAATCGTCAACCCGGGCAGCAGTATCGCCGGTAGCTGGTACGTCAGCGACTTCCCCCCGCCCGTCGGCATCAAAACAAAAGCGTCCCGGCCCACTAAAATATGCTCGATGATATGGCGTTGACCCGGACGAAACGTATCGTGTCCAAATTGCTCTTTGAGCGCGCGTTCGATGGCGTCCAATCTGCTTGATGTTCCCTTTCCCTTCAATTGGTGCATCTATGATATACCATAAGGGAAGCCAGGCACAACAACCCAATAAGCATCAACCGAAGACCAAGCCCATCAACATTCGTAGGGGCGAGAGCGGCGGGGAGCGGAAGGGAGGGCCTTTATGGTCGCCTATTCGCACCAACTTAAGAGAGATGACAAAGCAAGGCTTGATCTGACATGATAAGCACAGATCTAGTGAAATGCTCTCGTGACGGAAAGGAGCCTTGCCATGAGCAGTGTAGCATATGTAAGCGAGCAATTGCAGTACATTTTGGAAGAGCGAGCTGACGAGTTAGGGCGAGAGACGGGCTGTATTGTGCGTCAACGCAAGTTCAGTGGAGCCGACCTGGTGCAAATGTTGGTGTTTGGCTTCCAACAGCACCCGCATGCCAGCCTGGAGGAACTCGCCTCGATGGCCCAGATCCGCGACGTGTCGGTCACCGATAGCGCCGTCGACAAACGGTTTACGCCGCAGTGTGCGCGCTTGTTGCATGGGGTGTTAGAGGAGCTGACCAGTGTGGTGGTGCAAGCCGCCCAGGACGTGCCGATCAGGCTGCTGCGGCGCGGTAGCCGCGGTGCTGCTGCAAGATAGTAGTAGCATCGCGCTGCCCGACGAGTTGGCAGAGAGGTGGCGAGGCTGCGGTGGCATGCAGCAGCACACCGCGGCAGCCATCAAACTGCATGTACGGCTTCGAACTCAAGCGCGGGCGACTGTGGGGGCCCAAGCTGACCGAGGGGCGGAGCTCGGATCGCAACAGCCCGTTCAACGAGCAGGAAGTGCTGCCTGGCAGTCTGTCTGTAGAGGATCTGGGCTATTTTGACCAGAGCCGGCTGGCCCAGCGGCATCAGGCAGGCGCCTACTCGCTGACACGCTTGCAGACAGGCACCGCACTGTACACGCCACAGGGCAAGCGCCTGTATGTGCGGGAGGTGGTGCCACCGCGGGTGGGACAGATGAAGGAACTACACGTGCTGGTAGGAGCCCGAGAGCGGTTGCCCATGCGCTTGCTCATGCTGCGCGTGCCCAAGGAGGTAGCTGACAAGCGGCGCGAGGACTTACTGCGCGATGCTCAGCGGCGCCAGCAGACCATCAGTGAGGAAACGTTGCAGTTAGCCGACTGGACCATCCTGGTGACCGATGCGCCCGCCAAGCGCTTGCGCTTTGAGGAAGCGCTGGTGCTGCTGCGCGAACGATGGCAGATGGAACTGTTGTATAAACTGTGGAAACAGCATGGCCAGATCGATGAGTGGCACACCGCCGATGCCTGGCGCGTCTTGTGTGAACTGTATGCCAAGCTGATCGCCGTGCTGCTGCAACACTGGTTGATCGTGCTCTTCGCCTGGCACGAT
>VBHV01000487.1 GCA_005881995.1 Chloroflexota bacterium
CTTTAAAACTTAGAGGACCGCCCGGTCATTGCTCAGCACGAGAAGTGCCTCACTTGCTGGGTGACTTCGCAGGATGCGTGCTTAGTCAGCATTGACAGTAGAGGTGTGCGATGGCATACTGTCCTTACACACTGGCATGATGTTCACCTGGCATGCTCAAAGACTCTGACGTTTCGGCTACCAGTCGATGAGAAGGGTACCAGAGGTTTATCAGAGCCGTGGAAGTTGAACGTTCCTCACACTTGAAAGGAGAAGTCGCTGTGGATCAGCTAATTCAATCGATTGCCGAACGGACCGGAATATCGGTCGAGCAAGCGCGGCAGGCAACGAATATGGTGTTGGGTTTCCTCAAGGAGAAGCTTCCTGAGCCGATTGCCTCGCATGTGGAAAGCCTGCTCGGTAGTCATGGCTCTGCAGGCTCAGCTGACCAGGTTAGCGATGTGCTTGGGGGACTGGGTGATCTGTTCAAGTAACACGTCTGCGAGCCAGAAGCCCAGCACCCTGTTCCAAGGCACAGACCCCTTTGAGATACCGAGCTATCGCGAACATGCGCGTGCAATTCATCCTGGTAGGATGGGTTCGCTCCCAGCAATTGCGAGGACAGCGCGATCTGCCGCAAGAGAGTCTTTATTTGGGCATTTGATTGTAGACGGCCAGCCAGTTGGTGGCGATCTCGACCTGGGCATCGTGGAGAGAGATTGCCCCTGAGCACACCTGACTGTGGAGATAATTTTCGACTTTGTCTTTTTCGTGAAAACCCGGCTTCGGACTGGCGGCCTCGGGCCAGAGATTGGCGATCTCGTTTGAGCCCCCCAATTCCAGGCTGACGAGATGGTCGACCTCGTACTGGCCGGCCGTATGGCTCTTGATGCCGTACTCAGCGTACACCTGGTTCTTCTCGCTTTCCGGCACGTTGCGGACTGTCTGGGCATATCCCGACTTGCATATCGCGTCTTTTGTGCCTGTTGCGAGGAGCGCACCAGGCGTGCAGGCGGAATCGGCCAGCCCTCCATGCGCGAGACAACCCGACATTTTGGTTTGCACGCCCCACTGCGGTTCGCCGGCCGTGACGCTGGGAGTGGATGCGCCTGACGTCGTGCCTCTGGGAGCAGAGGCAAACGTACGATACAACAAAACGATCGCAATAATCAGGACGAGCACGAGCAAAATGATGTTACGTCTATTGGTCATAAGCGCCTCCTTGCGTTCGCAGTCCGCCTTTATGTGGATAAATACCTGTATCGCGCTGGACTGCTCTCTCTTCGGCCTGAAACGGGGGAGGGCGATCCGCCCAGGGAGGGACAGGAGGTCGAGCGTGAGAAAGGGCGGGAAAGAACGATCTTCGCGCGTTTCCCTTAGCCTCCTTTGAAAGGAAGAGGGCTTCAGACAAAGACTCGCTCGAAACCCTCTTCCCTCAGTTGCGCCAGCTGGCTTGAGCAGCGAGCACAGCTGCCCTGATTGGGAAGCGTTGCTACCTGTTTTCAGCCTTACCTATGCCTGTGGCAGAAAACCCTTACGGTCTGGGAGCGGTGGTGCGACTCGCCATGACGGCATGCAAGATGGCGACGAGAATACAGGCGCCGATCAAGGCCACGACGAGACTACCCCAGAAGCCAAAGGTCGCATCGGGGACCAAGAGATTGATAAGTAATCCACCCAGAAAAGCGCCCACCAGCCCGATGATCAGATCCCCGATCAAACCGAACCCCTTGCCCGGCATGATCACGCCCGCTAACCAACCCGCGAGCAGGCCAATGACCAGCCAGGCAACAAGGCCCCCGGGGTTCAACGCTGCGGCTAGGACGAAGGTTGCAAGTGACATGTGAACTCCTTTCGCTGTTCGATAGCACCAAGAAATCGGAATAGCCCACCTAATAAAGTATACTTAATATAAACTAAACAGTCAATAATTTTCGCACAGGTGTTTATCGTCGGAATAATGTAAACCTTTAAGACATTTAGTCTATCTAATAAGACACCTTTATCACTGACTACTTTTCAAAGCTGTTCGCCTTGAGTTCAATGCGATAAATAACCTATTAGCTAACACA
>VBHV01000221.1:0-6075 GCA_005881995.1 Chloroflexota bacterium
TGACGGCAGTTGACTTTAGCAAGCGACCATTTCGCATTACAACGGATACTGGAGAGTACCTCGCGCGCGCGGTGATTATCTCTACAGGAGCCAGCGCGCAATGGCTGGGACTGCCGAGCGAGCAGCAATTGCAGGGACGCGGCGTGAGCGCCTGTGCGACCTGTGATGGCTTTTTCTTCAAGAATAAGGATGTCGCAGTAGTAGGCGGCGGTGATACCGCGATGGAAGAGGCCACGTTCCTGACACGCTACGCAAGCCATGTGACGGTGATTCATCGCCGTGATACGCTGCGCGCCAGTAAGATCATGCAGGATCGCGCATTCAAGAATCCGAAGATTAGCTTCATCTTCGATACCGAGGTGACTGAAGTGCTGGGCGAGGATGCAATCACAGGTTTGCACCTGCGCAACGTGAAAACAGGCGAAGACAGTGTTCTACCCGTACAGGGGTTCTTCCTGGCTATCGGCCATAAGCCTAATACTGACCTGTTTAAGGGCAGCATCACTATGGATAAGGCCGGATATATCGTTCCGGTCGAGCATACTATGACCAACATTCCGGGCGTCTTCGCGGCAGGCGACGTTACCGATCACCGCTATCGCCAGGCTGTAACGGCGGCGGGTGATGGTTGTCGCGCCGCTATCGATGTCGAACGCTGGTTTGAGAGCATAGGCGAAGATACAGGTATGGGTATAGAAAACTGGGACTAAAGGCGAACGTGCATTTATCAGGGCGACCGCGAGGGTCGCCCCTACAATATATAGGCAATACAGGCATTTCGTATATTGTAGGGGCGACCCTCGCGGTCGCCCTGGTAACCCCAACAATACTCCATTCGCCGCTCAGGTGACCCTAACAATAGGTCAAATGTCACCTTGCTATGACAACCCCTCATCAGTATAATTATGGCAAGCCTTGTTACAGGCGGCTGTACTTATCCTCCTAATTATGTAAGAGAGGGGTCATTAACATGGATGTTACCGATAACCCTGGCGGACTGGCCGTCAGCCCTCCCAGCTCCACAGCGCAGCGGCGCGTGTCCCTTTTAGAGCAGATCAATATCAACGTTTTCTGGATTGCCAACAACTTCCACTGGCAGGCATTACTTGCCATCGTCATTCCGAGTATGGTGGTCAAGTACCTTGGAGAGGCAAACAAAGACATCAACCTGGCGATGGTCGTCATCTGGGGAACATTGGTAGCTGTAGTCGTTAACCCACTGACCGGCGCAATCTCCGACTATGCCACATTCCGTATGGGCCGCCGCCGACCTTTCCTGATCATCGGAACCATCTTTAACGTCATTGTACTGGTACTCTTCGCTTTCGCTCCTGCCTGGTTCTCTTCTACCTCACTGCTGATCACCTTTATCGTCCTCTTTCTGCTGCTCCAACTCACGAATAACGTGGCGAACGCTCCCTGGAGCGCGATCATTGCGGACAAGGTACCGCAGAATCAACGCGGAGTTACGGCAGGTTTGAACGGACTATTTACTTTGCTTGGCACCGCCGTTGGGTCAATAGTAGCCGGTATCATTGTCAACAAGAAAGATGCGCCCTCGGTCTATCAAAATGAAATCGTGCAGATTTTCATCCTTATCGCGGTGGTGCAAATCATCCTGGTTGCCTATACAGTGTTTACCGTCAAGGAAACGCCGCTTCCCCCCGAACAACACGTGTCATTGAATATAGGGAAATTTTTCAAGAGATTCTTCTTCAAACCCAGCACCTATCCCGATCTCTCCTGGGTACTGCTCGCGCGCCTGCTGGTCATGATGGGTATCTGGAGTATCTTCTATTTCTTACAGTACTACGCCGATGATGTTCTGCATGTCAATGGCGAATCATTCATTGGCGGATTGTTCCTACCGGTATTGTTGGTGGCATCGCTACCGACCTCTCTGATTGCGGGCTGGGCCTCGGATCATTGGGGACGAAAAGGACTGGTATACATCTCCGGCGCAATGATGACTATCGTATGCCTGATTTTCATCTTTTTCCAGGTACCATCTATTGCTCTCGTTGGAGCGGCGTTCTTCGGGATTGGCTATGGAGCGTACAGCAGTGTAGATTGGGCCTTGACAACCGACGCATTACCGCCCACCGACGAGGCGGGAAAATTTCTCGGCATCTGGTCTGCGATGGGCATTCTACCGCAGGTGATTGGCATCACCATTGGCGCAGTAATCCTGCAAGCCCTGCGCGGCCTCCCCAACAATTTTGGCTACACAGTGCTTTTCCTGGTGATGATTGTCTACTTTGGCCTGGGAACGCTGGTCATCAAGCAGGTTCGGGGTGTAAGGTAGTGGATCATCAAGCTTCAAGCGAAATGTAGGGGCGCAATTTATTGCGCCCAGAAGCCAGCGAATCCTTATGGGAAGAGGGCGCAATAAATTGCGCCCCTACATTTTATCCATGCAAATCGTGAAGAGGAACGGTAAAACTGAACGTAGAACCGTCCCCCCTTTTACTTTCAACCCAAATTTTTCCCCCGTGACGTTTGATGATTTCGCTGGAAATATATAATCCGATACCAAGCCCTGGAAAGGTTCTCTCCAATGCTCATGATCAAAAATGGCAGTCGATTTAAGAATGTTCCAGGCCGCTTCGCCTGTTTGTTTATTGACGTAGCGTACTGTCTCTCGCGGTTCGGCTTCGCCCTGAATAGCCCGTCTGCCAGGAAGGTTTTTCAGAGGAAAAGGATTGCCCTCAGGAAATTTGAAACCAGGAGCGGGATATCGTAACAGAACCTTAACTGAATCATAACCTCTTTGTACTTCCCTCAGCCTCTGAAAATCCTCCATAATAAATCCTGATGGAGTTTATTTATTGGATGAGTAATGCTATGACGAAAATTGTCACGATCATAAACTTCAAGGGAGGGGTTGGGAAAACAACTTGCTCGATTGAAATCTGCACCTCACTTGCCAGATTTTATGGAAAGAGAACATTGTTGGTCGATCTCGACCCGCAGGCAAGTGCCACTTTTTACGTAATGGAGCAAGAGCATTGGCGGCAATGGAGTTATAGAAATGGATCCACCTATAACCTGTTTGAACAACAGGGTCAATTTTTCCCTATTCGCAATGCCATCGTGCAAGATGTGATTCAAGGACGTTCTACCGTCTTCGGCTTTGACCTGTTACCCTCGAATCCCGACCTGATTGACGTTGATTTGCGGTTAGCTGATTTCATGGGCTATACCGTTTTACAACGCTACTTTGAAGAGATCCGCGACGACTATGACTATATCATCTGCGATTGTCCACCGAATTTTAATCCCGTCACAAAGAATGCACTGTGGGCCAGTGATGCATTCGTTGTACCAACAATACCAGACTTTCTCTCGACTTACGGCATCGCACTCCTCCAACGTTCTGTACAGAAATTGTTTGCACCCCTTGGCCTGGCATCAGTATATAAGGGACCTTTACTTGCAGGTATCCTCTTGACGCGCGTTAGGAGTCATACCAACTTACACAAGGCGTATTGCCAACAGGTGCATTTTGATTATCCAGGTATGGTATTTAAGCACAGCATCAGCGATAGCATAGCCATTGCTTCCGCTGCCTATGATCATATGCCGATAAGTGCCTTAAACTCTCCAAGGGCACACGAATTTGAGCTACAAGAGCAATTTCGGGGCATTGCCGGTGAATTTATCAGTCGTATTCAACAACTTCGTTCACAAAAAATCTGGAGATGAATCTTAGAAAGTAAGTTTAGGAGTGAGCAATGGGAACTCGTCTGACAATCGCCCAACTTGAGCAAATGAAAACGCACGAACTGGCGGAACTGCTTGCAAACGTCGTCTTGTTACTAAGGCGCTTGCCAGATATTGAATACAAACAACTTGTAGGACAAATCTCAAGCAGGCAGGAGATAGCACAATCTAAAACAGAACAAGCAGCAATGCCCACAACTTTCTTGTCACGAGAAGAGCTTGCCAGGAGGAAAGTACCCGAATTGAAAGCACTTGCCAAAGAACTGAATGTACTCTTCTCTGTCTCTTTAAAGAAAGAAGATCTGATCAATAAAATTCTTGCCAGGTCGGCTGATGGCCGTAGCGAGCAACGAGCAATTCAAGACATGTGAAGCAATACTCACTATTGATTAGATATGTAGAGGCACTTTATAGAGGTCCTGCTGATCACTGATCGCTCGGTATGGGTACCTTTCTAAACAGCGCGTACAAGAGTAGGTCATAGAGGGTAGAGAGACCGCCCGCCACCAGAAAAGGTAACCCAAGAACAAACAGTGCATTAGCCAGGAGCACTCCAGCTGCAAGCGGACTCATCGAGGTGGCGATACTGCGAGCCATCGTGGTAATACCAGCCGCAGCAGTACGCTCTTCGGGGCTTACCAATTCCATAGCGTAAACCTGCCGTGTTGGAACATCCATTTTTGAAAGTGATTGACGGCAGAGTAAAAAGAGAGCTGCCAGCCAGAAGGTCGGCATCAGCGGAACGAGCAGGAGCAGTAATTGCGATGGCAAATGTGTAAAAACCATTGTCTTGAGCAAACCGAAACGCCTGGAGAGCCGGGCTGCAATAGGCAGTGAAAGAGCGGACGCGAGACTCGCTCCAAAAAAAAGGAGACCTAACGTGCTTAGCGAGGTGCCGAAGCGTTGTCGAAACCAGAATGCGATGATAGTCTGAACTACGAGTCCACTGGCAAAGGCGTCTAAAATAAAGAGGCTGGACAGGCGAAAGACATTGGACCGCGATTTTATTTGCAGAGGTTTATGCACCCTTGCTATAGAGGGCGGGCCTTTTCTAACCGCAGATTCAACCTTTTCGCTCATCAATAAAGAGAGAACTGCGGTGACAAGCCCCAGTAACGCATAAAGAGCAAACATAGCCTGCACTCCATCACGCGTGGTTACTCCCAGAAAATGGTGCAAAATATCCGGCAGGCCGACAGTCAGGCCGCCAGCAGCTCCTGCAAGTTGTGCCCACAGATTATAGCGAGCAAATGCATCTGTAATGTGCTCCGGAAGGCAAGTTTGCGGCAGTATCGCCTGCTCCATAGCAATAAACGGCGTATTTTCTGATGTACTGGAAGGATTAATTGTACCGAAGAAGGCTGCTAACAGCAATACAATAAGATTATGCGAGAACGCGAAAGCCAGCCCGCCTAGAGCCATCAACAGGGCAAAGCAGACGAGCATAAGTCGCCTCCCCAGGCGATCAGCAAAGAGCGTGACAAAGATAATTTCGATCACACTACCAACGAGTGCAATACTAAGAAGCAGGCTCACCTGTACAAGTGATAGGCCTTCAGTAGCCAGTAATACACCAATGAGCACACTACTAAAACCAAAGCCGAACATACGAAGAATGCGAGCAAGGATGACCAGTCGGCCATCCGAGGTGATCCAGGCTCCCGTCTTACCGCGAGGGGGAATTTGACGAGCTACTGCTGGTATACGACGGAGCGTATCCTCTAGCTCATCGTCCAGTATCGGTAAGACCACCTTGCTCCTGGGAATAGTGTCGAAGTCAAAAAAATCAGTTTCTTCGCCCCGATCTTCTGCTGGAAAGCCTTCTACCTTTCCAGCTGTATTGCCATTTCTTTTAAGATTCTTCTGATGACCGGGTGGATAACCTGCAACAGGTAAACGAAGCGTATCTTCCAGTTCTTGCATTGATGGCACCTCACCTTTTCAGGCCAATTTGAAACGATCTTTTGACATCTCATCCCCATAACAAGGCAACTAGCAGCGTACCGAATCCAAACATGCGAAAGAAGTCGCCCATTATTTGAAGTGTAGACGAAGGAGGATTAATATACCGTGGGAAAATCATATAATAGGCCAAACCGATAATCATAAAGCCGGCTGCCATAAGCAAGCTGAAGCGCGTCTCCTTCTTCACAAAAGCGGCGATATAGTAGAAACAGATGAGAAAGCAGGGTATAGCCCGACCACTGCTGAAAATTGCCCGCAGCACACCCAGGCTTGGGAATGAGGAGGGTAAGTCATGTCCTACCAGAAGTACCATTAAAAGCAATGCAGAGAGAGCGATTTGCCAGCGTACCAGGTTACGCAGGTATTTTTCGGAACTACTTACCAGGC
>VBHV01000221.1:6096-26558 GCA_005881995.1 Chloroflexota bacterium
CCAATAGTATCTGCTGTAGTAGTCAGCGCAATCATGATCATGGTCAATCCAAGGATGAACAAACGAGTACTGCGCGTTTGGAAATAGACCTGGAAGGCTCGCAGCATAATAAATAAGGTGATAATTACCACTGCTGTTGCACGGAGGTTAGCAAATGTATTGGCACTCATCGATATAGAACTCCTTCTAGCATTCGGTTCGTAACATTGACTTAAAGGTTGTTAAGTAGCGATAGACCATTCTTAAGCTGTCCGCTTGAATCGAACAGTTCAATACGTCGCTCGGCTAATAAAGTTCGCAAGGCTACGGCAACCTCTTTCAAGCCAAGGTGAGTGACGGCGCATAGTTCTTGCACATTTTTACGACCGTCTATGTATCTGTATAGATCCCGGGTCAGTCTATCTGCAATGATGGGGTCAGCTAAGGGATTATTCGTCGTCATCAGTTCAGCATCTTGCTTTCGATGAGGAACCAGTTCAGATAGAGCCGATAAGCTTGCTTGCTGAAGTTGGAGCTTGTAGCCTTGTGCATTATTGGGAAGGGAGAGCAGACCGTTAGTAGCAGCAATTTGCATAGCCAATTTTAAAATATAACTGATACTTCTTTGAAGCTCAGGATGAGGGGGTTGGCTGAAAAAGAGCAATGCTACGGCTTCGATTGGCATGAGTGTTGCTTGACCCGGGACTGTAGGACTCGAAGAAGCAGGCCGACCTTTACTGTTCAGGTAATCACCAAAGCAGTAATATAATCCATAGCGCTGTAGGAGAGTCGTCTGGTAAGAGGAGAATACATTCCCGACAGGGCAGAGCGCAAGTTCGGTTTGCCGGTTCCGTATGTTTTCTGCAAGGTCGGCAACAGGCTTATCGAGAGTGAGACGATGACGTAACGAATTGTCCTGGGCGGATTGAGCTACTAGCTTCATAAGAACCTGGCCTTGATACCCTTCCGTGGCTACCCAAAATTGCACTACCGGTGCACTGAAGTACTGCACTATGGTCGGTGTTAGCCATTGAAACAGATCGTCAATGTGGTGCATATCTCGCAGAGCTCGAAGTAGCTCTGCTGTTACTACCATACGGAGTTTGCCTATGTTTATCCGATAGGAATTGTCACCATATCCCCCCTGGTTCATTACCTATGATGCTCCTATCGTTGGGCCTACTCAACATAAACTAATCTAATACACCACACACCTTTCTGTTCTAAAAGACGACGCAAAGGTTTTTCTGTAACACAAACAGTACTATTACTTGACTATTAGCTGATCGAAGTACAGTCGGTTAGCTTGTGGTGAACACTTCAGACTGGAGAGACTCACGAACCTAATCACTCGTACTCCTCGGGGCGCATCTCCACATACTTCTTGAACCAGTCCACCATCACCTCCCAGTAAGATAAGTACTGGCTTGGTTTGGCCTGGCCGACATGCCAGGAGCCGGGCACGCGAATAAACTCCACGGGAACCTGTCCCATCATCTTGAGCGTCATGTAGAATTGCTCGCTCTGTTCGATGGGACAGCGCAAGTCGTTCTCAGGATGCAAGAAGAGCGTCGGCGTGGTTACTCTTTGAGCATAGGTCAGCGGTGAACGTTCACGATAATAGGCCGCGCGTTCTTCCTCCCAGGGATAACCCCTCGCCTGGGTCGCCTGCCAAAAACCCACGTCAGAAGTACCCACAAACGAGACAAGATTGGATATACCCGCCATAGGTACCGCCGCCTTGAAGCGGTCGGTCTGTCCAATGATGAACATAGACATGTAGCCGCCGTAGCTGTACCCAGAGACCACCAGACGCTCCGGGTCGGCTATGCCGCGAACGATACATTCATCAACTCCGCGCATGATATCCTGGTAGTCCCAACCACCCCAGTCACCCTCCACTTCGCGCATGAACTCCTGTCCGTGACCGGTGCTGCCGTGCGGGTTGCAGTAGAATACCGCAAACCCCTGCGCTGCGAGTAACTGGTGGTAGGGATTCATACCCACGCCATACGCTGATTGAGGGCCGCCGTGTATACGCACCGCGAGTGGATAACGCACGCCTGCTTTCGCGCCGGTAGGCAGCATGATCCAGGCCTCGATCTCATCTCCGTTTGCTCCCTGATAGGAGATGCGTTCAGGTTTGCTCTGGGTAATCGCAGATAGCAGTGAAGCATTCAGATTCGTCAGGTTCTCAGGTGTGCCTGTCCCTCCCGCCGTAAGAGGCAGCGCATAGAGGTCCCACAAATCGAATGGAAGTGCCTGGGCCACCAGTAACCCCTGCTCACCCGGCAAAAGCGCGAGGTAGTGGATTAACTGTTCATCCGAACTCAAGCGGGTCGTCTTGTTATCAGCAACATCGAGATGATAGACGTGGATGCATCCCTGCTCGGTGACGAGAAAATAGACATGAGTACCATCCGCGCTCCATTGCGGTCTGTATGGGCCAGCCGAGCCAACGCCACAATAGGCCGCGATAGTGGCGTGATTGTCGATGCCAGGGGTCATATCCCGCATCTCGCTGCCCTCGTGGGAAACGAGATATAGGTGGCTATTTGAGCTTCCCGCGATACGCAAATCCTTGCTGGCTACCAGCATCACATGTTGACCATCGGGAGACCAGGCATAGCTCCCAACCTCCAACGTGCCATCGGTAATACGCCGCGCAGCACCCGTCTCGAGAGCAATAAGCCACAGATCAGTGACAAATGAGCGATCTCGATCATCAGAACGATTGCATACTACGCTGATTTCCTGACTATCTGGTGTCCATGCAGGCTGCTCGTGATCAAAATCTCCGGAGGTGAGGCGGCGCATAGCAGTGGGATCGACTAGATCTGTATCGGCAACGGGAACAGGCATGACAAACAACTGGGCAAATCTATCGAAGATGCCGCGACCATCCAGGCGATAAAAAATCCTGGTGATAGTGCGCAGGCGAATACGCTCTTCCTCTTCGTATTTCTTCCATCGCGGTAAAGGCGATCCATTGTCCATCCGGCGACCAGGCCGCCTCGCTCACCCCATGTAACATATTCGTCAGCTTGCGCGCTTCACCACCATCGGTATCGATCAGCCAGAGCTGGTTTTTCTCTTCACGGTCCGAGAGGAAGAGCAGGCGTCTGCTATCCGGCGACCAGGTCGGCTCGGAATCGTTCTTCGTGCCACTTGTTAACCGGCGCGGCACTCCAACCGCATGTCCTTGTTCATCGAGATGGAGAAGCCAGATGGCGCTCTGCGGCTCGTTCTTTGCCCTATCCAGTGTATGCACAACATAAGCTACTCTGCTGCCATCGGGAGAGAGTGCAATGGTCCCAATTTCTTTCACCATCCAGAGATCGTCTAAGGTGAGTTTACGCGGTGATACCATGGTAGAGGAGGTCCTTTCTACGAGCCTGATGAAATAATAATTGTAGGGCACAATAAATTGCGCCCCTACGATTGGTAGAGACGCATTTCAATGAACCCTGATTATTGAATCGAACCTTCATAAATGCCCATGACCGTGTCGAGGAACTTGAGGGCATCGGGCTTTTTGCGCTGGAAGGAGTTGCGGCCAATGATGGAGCCGAAACCGCCGCCATCGCGAATAGCGCGTGCCTCTGCGAAGAACTCGTCATCGCCTACTGAAGGGCCGCCAGAGAAGATGACGATGCGGCGACCATCGAAAGCGCTCTGGATGACATTGCGCACGCGGTCAGCCAGGGTCGAGATAGGAATCTCATATTTCTGGTAGACCTTTTGCGCTTCCGCCAACTCAATTTTGGCGCTGGGCAATTTCACTTTGATGACATCCGCACCGAGCTGGGCGGCAATTTGAGCGCCATAGGTCACTACGTCTACAGCCGTCTCGCCCTCTTTGCTCAAGCTACTGCCGCGTGGATAGGACCAGACCACTACAGCCAGGCCAGCCTCCTTGGCTTCTTCCGCAAGTTCCCGCAACTGTTGGTACATTTCTGTGCTTTGAGCTGATCCGGGATAAATGGTGAAGCCAACAGCCACGCAACCCAGGCGCAACGCATCACCAACACTGGCAGTGACGGCGGAAATAGGGTCTCGCTCGTCATGGAGTAAATCATGGTTGTTACATTTGAGGATCAAGGGAATATCCCCACAGTAATCAGAGACACCTGCTTCGATAAACCCCAGGGGAGCGGCATACGCATTACAACGCGCTTCGATGGCCAGTTGGAAATGGTAGCGCGGATCATATCCGGCAGGATTTGGAGCAAAGCTGCGCGCAGGGCCATGCTCGAAGCCCTGATCGACAGGTAAAATAACCATCTTTCCCGTGCCGCCCAGGCGGCCATGATTGAGCATACGAGCCAGGTTTGTACGCACACCAGCATTCTCGCTGGTATACCAGCTTAAAATTTCACGAATGCGATCATTCATCGGTTAGTTCTCTTTCTCCTCGACAAGGCGCTACAATTGACCACGCCAGGGTGGTTGTTTATATTGTATCACCTTTGCAGGTGGATTGAAAAATTGGTGACCTCACCTGCGTTTCAAGAGGCATAACGCTGTACCGCAAGGAAAAGATGGCTCACCAATTTTACTTGACTATAACTCACGCTGAACCAGCGATTGGAGCGTGGTCAAGAGTAAAAGCAGCCCTCTATATAGCCAGTTGAAAACTCTTCTATAGTTACTTCAGACAACCTGGCACGTTTTTATACCAAGGTGTGGAGAAACTACGTTTATCAGTTAGAGAGAGTATGCATTCGTCGGCTTATCCATAGGGTCTGCCAGAGGTGAAATGTAAGTGATGCTCTAAAGGAGTTTTGTATGAACACGAGTGGCAGTAGTTTTGAGACCATCTTTGATGAGATACTCAAGCAAAAACAACTTTTAGAAGATTTACAAGCAGAGAATGAATCATTACGCCAGCAACTCACTGATTTACGTGCAGGTCGGGGTATTTTTCTTGACATTCTGGGTCAACGCTTTCCTCTGACAGACAATTCGGACGTTTCCTCGCTCGCCATCGTTTCCAATGAAGTTGTCAAAGATGATACGGCTCCTGTTCCCGCCACAATACTAACAGCGCAGGCCGAGACCGCACAACAGGAAACCGCCGCTATTCCGAATGAAGCATTATCGCCTCCATCGGAAACGCCCATCCCCAGTGACGATTTCCTGGTAGAGGAAGTCTCGGAAAATGACGCACTATTTCCAGTTCCTGCGTCGTCAACCTTTCTGGAAGAGGCCATGATTGACGAGTTCTCGGCCGCCAGCACACAACAAATGGGGGTATGGTCCGGTCCCATTACTAACCACCCGACACTGGACGAAGATGAAAAAGCGACGCTGCGGCGCGAACTGATGGGCAGTTTTCTATTGGAATAACAAGTCCTCTACCACAACAAGCACAGCAGGTAACCACGTGGTTACCTGCTGTGCTTGTTGCATTTGCTGAACTCACCCAGCAATCACTCCTATGATATCTGGAAGTTAGCTGTAACCTGGTTGATCGGTGGATTGGATTGCATTAGCATAATCAGCGTAAACGCAGTACTCCCCTGTGGCATCAGGAAAACGACCGTTCCCGTGGTGCCAGAGGATGAAGCAGGAACCGATGTAGGAAACGTGGAATCGCTCGTCGGTGAAGTGGTGGTATCACCCGACTTCAGGCGCATAAAGTCACCGACATAACCGATAAATTCATTTGAGGAGGGATTGTCGGCTTTCAACGTCACTGTGATATAGACATTCCCTGTTGTCGCCTGCTTCCCCGATGCACTCAGGCTCTTCGTCGCGCTCGTGATCGTCCAGTTCACTCCAGCATACTGGAACATCGTATTGGGAGTCACCGTCTTGGGTTGGTATTTACTCAAATCCGCACTCGCACTGAGAAGAATAAGCATCTGGTTTTCACCCGACGCACCCATCTGGAGCATAAGTTTGCTGAGATCAGCAGGCTGGGAAGTCACAGGAAAATCGATCCAGTTATTACGCGTGGTTCCTGCATCCGGGCCGGTACCATTCTGCTCGTTGACAGGAGCGATAACACTTTGATCCGGTAAGATCAATCGAGCGACATCACTATATGCAAAAATCCCAACTTTCGGGCCAGCACTCTCTTTGAAAGCAACCCTCACCCCTCCCGATGTCACGCTGGAATCATCGGGGAAACTCTGCGCATACTGGACAGAGGTAATGGTGATATCAAGGCTTGCATATGTGAACATCAAGTTCACTGTCTCGTTCGCTGCCCCGTTGCCATTCCCGCCAGGAGTCGGGGTGTTGCCACTCCCGCTCGTCTGGGTAGCCCCAGGGGTAACAGTAGTTCCTGGCGTATTTCCATTGGCTCCAGGTGTATTTTGTGTTCCATTGTTTCCTGTCTGATTACCACGATGGGTTAAAGCGTAAATACCAATGGCTCCAAGTGCGAGGATCAACAGCAGCACAATACTGATTATCAACAAGCCTCTCGAACGTTTCGGAGCCCGCGCATAGTCCGGTACGACATAGGTACCCGGAGCAGGTGTGGGCGACTGCTGGTGCGCTGCAACGAATGAATCAGGCGGGGGAGGCGGCGGGATCACATTCGCATCCGTCGCTTGTGAATAGAACTGGTTGCCGGAGGTGGGTACGGTTGAGTACGATGCACCAGACGCATATGGCGCCTGTCCAGGAGCCATGCCGGGCTGAGGGGTTGGCGGGGTAGATAGAGGGGCAACAGGCGGAGCAAAGCCAGGTCGCGGCGCACGTTCGGTAGCATCCTGTGAGCCATTATTCTGGCCAGGAGGGGCCGCCTGAGCAAACTGACTTTCACTCGCAAGAGCAGTCGGTTTATTTGCTCCGATATTCAACGTCGTGCCGCATTCCGAGCAAAAACGTTGGTTAGGTGGAGCCGGGGTATTGCAATTAGGACAAAGCAATGGTGGGTTCTGTGCCATGACTGGTCTCCTTAAAAGTACCGGGCATCGTCAATATTCACCGTAGTATATGCCTGGATGTATGTTAAATACCATTGTAGCAAGACTCAGCAGTCTTGTCTATCGTTCCAAGTACGTATTTTTAATGATTTATTTCATACAAGTACCTCTTACGTCAGTTGGAAATCTGTAGCAGCCTGGTCAGTGCTCTTCTGACCCTGTGGCAAGAGTATCAACGTAAATGCTCTACTTTTCTGGGGGATAAGAAAGCTCAATGTTCCGGTGGCGCCGCTCACTCCGGTATTAAATGAGACAGGAAGCGTGCTATCTTCAGGCGAAACGGTGGTATTTCCAAATTGCAAACGCGCATAATCATAGGGGGAACCGGTAATCGCCACCTGCGATAGAGTATTATCCACGCTGAGCGTCAATATCACAAAATGCAAACCCCTGGCGGCTTGTTGTCCTGGAATGCTCAGGCTGGTCGTCGCGCTTTTTAGTGTCCAGTTTAGCCCGAAGTACAGCATCTGACCATTGAGCGGAGTTGTCTTCGGGGCATAGGCACTCAAATCGGCTTTCCCGGTCAGGGGAATATCCATTTGCGCTTCGTTCGCCGCCCCCATGCGCAGCGTCAACTGCGCAATTGTATCGCTGGTAGGCACGGCGAAATCCACAATGTTCGTTTGCGTTTTCCCAGGAGTAATGGCCACTGGTGCATTCACATAGGCAGGTTTGATGATGGTTTTTCCCGGCAAAACGAGCCGTGCGACGTTCGCGTAGTTCCAGCTAACACTGACAGGCGTTTTATTGACCGCTTGTATAGTCAGCCGCAGCATACCATCTGTACTGGTATTGGGATCGTCAAGAAAACTTTTAGATTGCTGCGCATTGACTACCGTGAGATCTACTCCAGCATATGAAAAAGAGGAGTTGATAGTCATGGTGATTACAGGGGGCTGCGTTGTATCAAACCCTGGCAGTCGCGCACCCAACAAGCCAGCCGCGATATAGCTGATTGTACCAACCAGCAACAGCAATCCAATCAGCAGCAGCACGCACCCGCTTCTATTGAAAGCGAAACGAGACTGTGCCATAGTGTCCTTCGATTCCTTCCACGAGTCGCATAGAACAACGACCAATCAACCTGGCTATGATTGTAGCACAACCAGGTTGCATCACTATGACATAGCTCACACTTCATTCCTCATGAGCCGCTGGCAGAGGACATAGTAGAAATCCAACAAATTGGGCGTGCCAAGACCCGTGGAGTAATCCCAGCCAGGAGCAGCCGGATAGTACAGGTTATTGCCACGTGTGACATCATAATAAGGACGCATGCCACTCAAGCCCTGGGCAACTGCATAGAATAGGTGCGGAGAGGCAGTGAACTTCCCAATCTGCTGTATCAAGCCCTCATTTACCAGCGCCAAACCTGCTGCCCAGATAGGAGCAGCCGCGCTGGTTCCGCCAACGGCTCCCCATTGTCCCTGAAAGTAGACGGCAAGGGCATCGGCGGCGGCTGATATATCGGGAAGCTGGCGATGATTGCCGTTGACAAACGAACTATTGACGCCATTTGCGGCCTGCCAACCTGGGCGACCAAAGACCTGGCTATTGCCTCCACCACTGCCCCACTGGTTTTTGCACCGGGAGAGATTTGATGCATCAGACCATACGACTTCATCCGCCCGGTTCTGATTGCCAGCGATCCTCAAAGTGGTGCCACCTACCGCGGTGGCCCAGGGATCGCTGGCCGGGAAACTGACCGAGAGGCTTCTATAGATGCCATCGGCGAAAGCTCCACAATCTCCACTGGCTATAAGAATACGCATATGTTCAACCTGGGTCAGCAGCCGCAGACTCTGATCAATCGCGCTGCGATCATTGCCGGTCATGTCACCCTCTGCGTCTCCCAGGCTTATACTGACAACACTGCCCGCATTCGCATTATTCGTGTTGTCATTGAGAATCTGTTGCAGTTCGTCGTTGACCTGCGACCAGATATCCCCATCGGAATTACCATCGGTCTGATAATCCACAATGTTGATAGAACGGGCCAGGCCCGAGACCATCTGGATATCTAACGCAGTCTCACCCAGCGCCTGGCTGGGTTGCCCATCAACATTCACAACATTCAATTTGCCTTGAAAGTTGATGCAATCAAAGTAGTTCTGGACATCATCCTGGTAGAAACCGTCTATCTCAACCAGGTTCACGGTCATATTCTCTCCATGCCAGCCCTTGTTCCAGAGCTGATCATATCCATAGGCATGCGCTACATCTCTTGGCAAGAGCGTCCCATCAAGTGGATTACAATCCTGCGCTGTGTGATGGCTTGATTGTGGGAAGGTAGCAGGCTGGAAAGTAAAAGCATGCTGCGGTGCGGAACTATAGTTGTCGAGTCCGGTAATCGCGGCTATAGAATCTACCAGGAAACGTGGTAATTTAGGCGGTGTAGCGGGCGCGAAAAAGGCGCGCCCATTGAACTGATGAATGACAAAATGAGTTTGCAACAGTTTGGCGAAGGTGCTGGCTTTCGCGTCGATACTGAGATGAGTACGCAGTTTACTCAAGTTCAAGACTATGCCACCAAGATTGAAGAAGTCTTTGATCCTTTGATAGGTTGCATCATCAATGCCAATCTGATTCGCCAGTTGTTCCAGGTGCGAAGGCTGGTGCGGATGCACCTGGCTGCTCAATTTATCGAGAAGTGACTGGTTGACCTTGAAGGTGATGCGCACATGCAATTTCGTCGCATCCGGCAAAGGCCCACTGACCGGCGAATTCAATCCCGGAGATGGGATACCCAGGTCTATAGCCACAAACTGAAGTGGAGCAGGTGCCCCACAACTGGCCAATAGAGGTACGAATAGTAGGAAAAGGGCCAGAGTAATTATCGCCAACCGGCATAATGGCTGACGAGAATATCCATGTTTGAGCGTCTCATTATCCATATGGAGAATTCCTCCAGAACAACAGCAGGTACCGATTCGTTCTCAACCCATTGAGAAAAGCGCAATTTCACTGCGCCTTCTTGTATCACGGTTTGTTGACGAAAATCAGTTCACATCTATTGCTCCTGCGGAATATGCTATACTGAAATGCGTTCATCTATTCTGAGGTGAACTCTTATTTTCTGCGAACATATAAACAATCAAGGCAACATTATGCAATCATCTTCTCATCCGCAATTTGTGTTACCCATCAGCCGACCTGTGATGCGCTTTGGCGAGAACGAGCCGTGCGAAGTACGATCAGTTGATAGCACGCTTGAACTGACTGATGATGATTTAGAGACCATTGTGAATATTTGCAATGAAAAGCTCATCTACAATCGCCTTTTTAAAGAAAGATTCAATGGAGAGATTTACTCGCTAGTACATGCGGAAAGGTTCTCAACATGGGCACGAGAGGGCTGGCAAAGAAACGAGTGGTTTATGTTTCTCATCAGAAATTCTGAGAAACGCATTATTGGAGCCATCGATATCAAATCCGCGATGATGGATGAGGCGGAGATAGGATACTGGGCCAGTTCAGGAAGCCCAGGAATAATGACGAATACAGCCATTGAGCTTTGCCACGTAGCAAAAGAAGCCGGATACCCCCGTCTATATGCTCTTATCGCACGAGATAACGAGAAATCAATCCGAGTCGTCTTAAAAGCGCAATTTGTGCAAGATGGCGAAGTAGAGCGAGATGGAAAGCATTATTTGAAATTTACGAAGACGCTGTGAATTATTACATAATTTTGATAGATCACGCTGCTTAAAAGGTGATTTTCGGCTCAAGAACGTGGTATAATACAGGAATTGGAAAGAATATTCTATAAATATATGAGGGATAGAGAGTATGCCAGAATTTAAGGTCGAGGCGCCATTCCAGCCAACTGGAGATCAACCCGAAGCTATTACTACATTAGTGGATGGTATACGAAAAAACTATAAGGATCAAACGCTGCTGGGAGTGACGGGCAGTGGGAAAACCTATACTGTTGCAAAGATAATTGAGCAGGTGCAAAAATCGACGCTGGTGCTAGCGCCCAACAAGACGCTGGCAGCGCAGCTTTACAGTGAATTTAAAGAATTTTTCCCCAATAATGCCGTTGAGTACTTTGTCTCCTACTATGACTACTACCAGCCGGAAGCCTACATTCCCCGTACCGATACTTACGTCGAAAAAGAGAGTATGCTCAACGAGGAGATCGAAAAGCTGCGGCTCTCGACGACGCGCAGCTTATTTGAGCGGAAAGATGTGTTGATCGTAGCCTCCGTCTCGTGTATCTACGGCCTGGGCAGTCCAGAAGAATACGGCGAAGTCGTCCTGACCCTGAAGGTGGGAGAGGAACGTCGCAGGGATAAGATTTTACGGCATCTGACCGAGATTCAGTATGAGCGTAACGACGCAAACTTCATACCTGGAGATATTCCCTGCCTACGAGGATGTAGCGGTGCGCATCGAATTTTTCGGTGACGAAATCGAGCGTATGACCGAGATCGATCCGCTTACGGGCGAAGTGCTGGGGAAGCGACAACGGCTGGATATCTACCCCGCCAAGCACTGGGTTACGACGCAGGAGCGTCTGAATAAGGCCATCGAATTGATTGAAGCCGAGTTACAGGAACGCCTGGAGGAGTTGGAGTCAGATGGCAAGCTGCTGGAAGCGGCGCGCCTGAAGCAGCGCACCAATTTTGACATCGAGATGCTGCGCGAAACCGGCTTTTGCTCAGGCGTCGAGAACTATTCGCGCCACCTGGCGGGACGCGGGCCGGGAGACCAGCCCTGGACGCTTATGGATTACATGCCAGATGATTACCTGCTGGTGGTAGACGAGTCGCATGTCGCGTTGCCGCAGGTGCGCGGTATGTTCGCGGGCGACCGCTCGCGCAAGCAGGTACTGGTTGACTATGGTTTTCGCCTGCCGTCCGCGCTTGATAATCGCCCCCTCACCTTTACGGAGTTCGAGCAGCAGATCAACCAGGCGCTTTTCGTTTCCGCGACTCCTGGTCCCTACGAATACGAACACAGCGCCGCCATTGCGGAACAGGTCATTCGCCCGAGCGGGTTGCTCGATCCTGAGATCAGCGTACGCTCCACAAAGGGACAGATCGATGACCTTCTGACAGAGATTCGCAAACGTACCGAGAAAAAGCAGCGCGTACTTGTCACTACGCTAACCAAGAAGATGGCGGAAGATCTGGCTGACTATATGCAAGAGATCAATATCAAGGTGCATTACCTGCACTCTGAAATTGACACGATTGAGCGCATCGAAATTCTGCGCGACTTGCGCCTGGGCGTCTACGATGTGGTGGTTGGCATTAACCTGCTGCGTGAGGGTCTCGACCTGCCAGAGGTTTCGCTGGTCGCCATCCTCGACGCTGATAAAGAGGGATTCCTGCGCTCAGATAGGTCGCTGATCCAGACCATAGGGCGCGCCGCCCGTCATATTGAAGGCAGCGTGATTATGTACGCCGACACTATAACGAAGTCGATGGAACGGGCAATCGATGAGACCAATCGCCGCCGCGCACGACAAACAGCTTTCAACGAGCGCAACAGTATTACCCCGCGCGGCATTACGAAAGATGTCAGGACCCTTTCGGAACGCATCAAGGCTATGAGCGGCGTGAACGTCGAGGCAGCGGCTGATGGCAAAGCGGTTGCGTTAGCCCTGGCAGGCATTCCAAAAGATGAGGCGCTCCGCTTGATTAAAGACCTGGAATCTCAGATGCGTAATGCGGCTAAACAACTGGAATTTGAGAAGGCGGCGCAGTTGCGCGACCAGATTATCGAGATACGCCGCTCGATGATCGAGTAAATAATGATATCAACAGAATATGGTTGGCACAGGAGTATGCAATGGGGATGCAGGATGCCATTCAACCTCTCTCTGGGAATACGAAAGGTGTAGGGGCACAATTCATCATGCCCTTAAGGGTGAATGATATCGGTAATGTTCAAGGGCACAATGAATTGCGCCCCTACATTTGGCTCTGTATTGTCATCATATTTCTACTCACGGCCTGCACTACCTCAAGCTCGATGTGCCAGTCCGCAGGATGTCCTCATACGCACATTTTATGGCGGGGGCAAGCTGGGAACCTTAGAGTTCAGTCCTGAGATCAGCATTTACGGCGATGGAAGGTATATTCTTGGTCCAGGGCTGCAAATGCACGAGGGACAATTGAATAGTGCGGCGCTGCAACAACTCCTGCACACTCTGGTCGATACAGATGGATTACTCAAGCTCAGTCGCCAGCAGTTTTACGATATTCCTGACCAGAATGCGACACAATTGCAATTGACGCTCAACGGCACGCATTATACTTATTTGTATGGCGCATTCGGCAACCTTCAGGAGAGCGCGCAGGATATCGACGGGTACCGGCGACTAGGCATGGCTTTAACGAGCATTCGAGATGCATTGAATGGCTCAACCCATGCCTATGCCAGCCAGAACATGATCTTACTCGTCCGCCTGGATTTTAGCCCGGACCTGGCACAAAACATTCCTTATTGGGCATTCCAGGATTTTCGCCTGGGTGATGTCGCCATCTATGAATGTGGTGTGACGCCACAAGATATCAATGGCCCTAATGCTGATTCGGGCTGCCTGACCTATACTTCTCCTCGTAATGTAATAGGACTCAGTACACAACAATTGCAGGCGATTACGGCACTGATGCACGACCAACATCAAGGCGTATTTCTTGAAGGGGGGATTTACTACAGCGTGGCGTTACGGCCATTATTGCCCGACGAATTACTGCAAATGAGGGTCGCCATGCTGGGAAGTGGGGAATTAAGCTATACCGGTATACCGCTGCACCAAGGGCCAGTGCCAACTCCTGTGCCAACGCCGAGGGGCGGGTAATCAATAGTGCTAGATGGTCGCCATGCCTGACGGGGTGTGATATACTATATACAGGGCGCTACCTTCACACATTCCTTCAGGACATTAGCGCGTAAAATTTGGAGCGAGGGCGGAAAGACCGACGGGAACCTCATAGTATGGAACTTGCCAATCCGTCAACCCCGTAAAAGTAAACCTCATCTAGGCCAATTTGGAAAGGACACATGACCAAAAATTTCGACAAGCAGTCGCGAGACGACGAGCGACCGTACTCGCGCAATTCATCCTCCGGCAGGTATGGAGAAGAGCGGTCTCCCAGGCCTGCCAGACCCCGACTTAACCGTAATATAGTAGACCGGGCATGGGAGAATGGCGCACGCCAGAACCATGCTGATTACCGCGCGCGCAACCCGCATGGTCCAAACAACGCTCAACATGGTCAGCCGCCACGTGATAACTGGCGAAGTCACCAGCAATCTGATCAGCCTTCCGCTCAAAACAGTCGCGATAACCGCAAGCCCTACAAGCCCTATGGAAACCGCCAGGATGATCATCGACAGAGTGAGCGCGCTCCCAATCGCTACCAGGGATCGCGTCCGCGTTCTTTCGATTCTGGCGGGCGCAAGTTTGACGAGCAGCAGTATGATGAGCGTCGCGGCAATACCCCCAGGCCCTCGAGCGGAGCGCCACGTCCTGGGTACCGTGATACATCACGTTATCCCAATAACCGTCCACCGGCACGTGATTTCAACCGTGACAACGAGCGCGGGCAAGGACGCCCTTTCGAGCGAGAGGAACGGCCTGCTCGACCATACAATCGTGATAATCGCCAACCTCCCCGCTATGACCGGGATGACCGCCAGGAGCGCCCTTACAATCGCGATGAGCGTCCACCTCGTCGTTTCGAGCGTTTCGACCGGGAGAGTCGCAACTCGCGTGGATATGATCGCGGCAGGCGGCAGGGACGCGGCGAAGGACAACCCGACTCGCACAATCCCCGCTGGCAGAGCCGTCCAGAGCGGTTTACGCCTCGACCGCGGCAATTTCAAAGTCCGGCGCCAGGGCGCGAACAGTTCGAAGGTGATTACGAACATTTTGATGCGCGTAATGCTCTCCCAGAGGTCGAAGAACGCGAGGTAACACGCTTGCCCGATGGCCGTGTGCTGAAAGGCCCGCGCGAGGTACAACAGAGAGATGCCGAATTCTGGACAGGTGTGAACGAAGAGACTACGTCTCTGATGCCACACACCGAGCCACGGGTGAACACAGATGAAGGTGAAGCGGAAGAACGCGAGACCGCATCTGACTCCTCTGAGTCCATTGAAGCAGTTGAGCCGGTCGATTCATCGCCGAGCGAGAAAAAGCGGAAAACTCGTACACGTGCTGCCAGCTCGGTAGTACGCACTAGAAAAACCGCTGGCAAGAAGAAGGCTACGGGTGCAGGTCCTGCGAAAAGCAAGCCTTCACAACGCGGATATAAGTGGCCGACATCGGAATAACTGGCATGCTGTACCCGAGCTATCTCAATCTCTATGAAACAGGCGAACTGGCAGAGCGCGCAGCCGCGGCCTGGGAGGTTTTGCGAAGCTGCACTATCTGCCCACAGAACTGCCGCTGTAATCGTATCGCAGGCAAGACGGGCGTATGCAGGTCTGGTACCGAGGCCATCGTCGCATCCTGGAACGTTCACAGGAGAGAAGAACCACCTATTACCGGCACACGAGGAGCAGGCACCATCTTCTTCGGCTATTGCCAGGCGCGCTGTACCTACTGCCAGAACTTCTCCTTGAGTCAGGGAGGATTGGGGCATCGCGTCGGGCCAGAACGCCTGGCCGATATGATGATGTACCTGCAGAAGAAAAAATGCCATAACCTGGACCTGGTAACACCCACACACTTTGTACCACAGATTCTTGCCGCGCTGGTCATCGCCTGTGGGAAAGGTCTGCGCCTGCCAATAGTGTACAACTGCGCGGGATACGAAAACCTGGAAACGTTGCAGTTGTTGGATGGGGTGGTCGATATTTACCTGCCCGATTCCAAATACTCCGATAACAAAAATGCGCTGCGTACTTCCAAGATGCCGCATTACGTCGAGTCAAATCAGATCACCCTGCGTGAGATGTACCGCCAGGTGGGGCCATTAGAACTCGACGAGGAGGGTATCGCGCGGCGCGGCTTACTGATTCGCCACCTGGTAATGCCAGAAGACATCTCTGGCACGCGCGAGGTGCTGCGCTGGATCGCGGAAGAACTGGGGCCTGATACACCCGTGAGCTTAATGGACCAGTATTTTCCGGCCTGGAAAGCGGTTAATGACCCCATCTTGAACCGGCGCCTGACCTGGATAGAGTACCGGGCCGCGATGGATGCGTTGGAAGATTTGAATTTGACCGCCGGGTACGTGCAAGAAGACCTGATGGAACTCGATGAAACCTCCAATGTCTAGAGATGGCTACCGCGTGCTATAATCTGAAAAAGCATCAAAAACCCAGGGGTACCTTGAGAGGCGGCGTACAATGTGTACGGTCCGCTTCTCTTTTAGTCAAGTGCCACACCACCGAAATGGAGAGTCCCTATGAATGACACGGCCATTTTGAGCCGCTTATTTGCCGGTATTCAACCTGATTTGGACCAGGTAGATGCTACTTTTCAGGATCGAGCTACCTCCGGGCTTGATATCCTCAATTCAGCTTCGATGCACGCGCTCGGCTCGCCCGGCAAACGTCTTCGCACGGCGCTTACCTTGCTTTCAGGGAAACTCAATTCGTACCGCTTCGACAAGCTGCTACCACTCAGCGTTGCCTTTGAGATGGTGCATCTTGCGACGCTTATACACGACGACATTGTTGATAATGCTTTGACCCGCAGGGGCAATCCGACGGTGAACGCCCTCTGGGGAAACAATATCGCTATTCTGCTCGGCGACTATTATTTCGCGAAAACTGCCGGATTGATCGCCGATATCAATGATAACCGCATCGATCACCTCTTTTCAGATACGGTCGCGACCGTATGCGAAGGCACGATTCTGGAGATCATGACCGCCGGTCGCATCGATCTTACCACCCAGAGTTATTATGAGAAAGTCAGTCACAAGACCGCCTGTCTGATCGCGGCCTGTTGTAAAGGAGGAGCTATCGTTAGCATGGCTTCATCGATGACATCCTTGACTACACAGAAGATCAAGCCACCATAGGCAAGCCCGCGGGCAACGACTTGCGGCAGGGCATGGTGACACTCCCGTTGATCTACGCCTTGCAGGAGCAACCGTTAAACGGGCGTCTTCAACAGATACATAACGTTCTCAACGGCACACCGCATACAGAAGAGGATATTCTTTCAATCGTCAAGTGGGTAGTAAATGGGGTTGGCGTACAACAGGCGCAGGACGACGCTGCTCAGTATGCGGCAAAGGCGCGGGAGTCGCTCTATCACTTTTCACAATCAGCAGATCGCGATATACTCGATGAGCTGATCGACTTTGTCATCAGCAGGAACCATTAGCGGACGGCCAACCTTCATTTTAATGGACAGACAAATCGCTTGAACCCTGGCGCTTGAAAAAAGAATGGGCGCAGTGTATGCGCCCATTCATGCCTGTGTCATTCGGTTATGAGAATGTCTGACTCAATATTACCAGGACGATGAAGCACACCAGAATCGCGCTCAATAAGAGGGCTGCGTTGACCCTGTCGTCGCTGGCTTTCATAGGAGGCAAATCTTCCGGCCTGGGTAGGAGAAGAACCCGTTCCTCATCCGCATCATCCGTAGTCAACCGGATTGGTAGAGGCGGCAGCAGATCATTGGCATTGCGCTGTGGAGCTTCTTGCACTCGCTGTCCATTCCTTGAAGCGGGGCTGGAAGACACCAGCGAACCGCTCACCGAACGTAGGGCCAACAAATCCTGGCGCAGTTCGGATGGACGTTGATAGCGCTGGTTCGCAACGGCACGCAGACCTTTTGTCAGGATCGCATCAAATTCGCTTGAAAGGGCGTGGTTGATACGCTGCGCCGGTGGGATGCTGCCAGTGATGCCAGTGGGTACAACCCCCGTTGCTGCATGATACGCTGTCGCGATTAAGGAATACATATCTGTACGCGCATCCACCACACCGCGCACGAATTCGGGCGCCGCGTAGGGCGAAAGGCGCGAACGTTCCATACCAGCAATGAACTGTGTCGCACCTCCAGCCAGCACAATGGAGAAGTTAGTGAGAAAAAAGTGTGACCCATTACGCCCCACAACGATATGTTCCGGGCGAATAAGCCCATGTACTATTTGCGGCGACTGCTGCGACAACAATTCCAGTACTTCCGTCATCTGAAGACAGCATTCAATCGCCTCCTGCTCCGAGAGCGGGCGTCCGCTGTAGCGCAGGCGTTGGTATAAGGATTCACCCTCGATCGGCTCAAATACAAAGAAACTGCGTCCCTGGTCGCTGAACGCATCCCATAATGCAGGGATACGCGGATGTCTTCCCACATTTGCCAGGGTTATAGTAGCAGTGCGCAAAATCGACTGTGTCATGACCGATGTGCCTTCGGGCAGCATGACCTCGCAGATCGTTACCAGCCCGCCAGCGCGGTGGGAGTCTTTACCAACCCAGGTAGCCTCAAATACGCCGGATAACCAATCCTGGCGTTCCTGCAGTTCCTGCAAACGATAGCGGTTGCCGCGCAAAAGGGCCCCAGGAAGCAGAGGACGTGTGCTCGATGGCTGGGGTGCCATCCTGGTCGGCGCATTCATGCCTTGCTGCTGGAAAGCTATGCCGGATTGCTGCATACGTGATGCCGAATTTCCAACCCCATTAGCGTGCGGTTGCGATGATGGAAGAGTTACGTCTTGTTGCAAATAATCTGTTGTTCTATATCCTGGCTGCGAAGGTGATGGGCGCTGGCCGCGGTTCTGAAACGACAGCGTATCCATGCCAGCAGGGGGCGTTTGAGGAAAAGCTTGCCCGGCGTGCATATCTCTTGGAGTTGATACTCTCCTCAAAACATTCTTTTCGAATGCAGGTCTCACCGTCATATCTGTAGAAGAAGTTGGAAAATTTGCATCCTGGTGAGGCAGATGCGGCGGAATAGTATGGGATAACGGAGCTGAATGCATTGGGCGTGGAGTATTGGGAAGTGCCTGGGGAGATAGTCCACCCGATTGTGACCTCAAAACTGGCATACTCCCTGATTGCTGCCCCATGGGCGGCGGATTGCCCCCAGGTGATACCTTGCCCCTCTGCAGAGGAGTAGAGAAATTCGCTGCCGATCCTGATGGATTGGATGTGCGGACAGTAAACCCACAACTTGAGCAAGAACTCTTAGTTGCATCCCATTCGTCGCCACAACGTGGACATAACATGGTGTACCTCTCTTTGTGCCTCAGTGACTGACACTGTAAAATCCCCCGGGTTGGACTACTGCACACTACGGTCTGTGTTACTGGACATTTACCTGAAAATAACAAACCCAAGGCAAGCACACCTCGGGATCTTCCAATCAGAACTTGATGAGTATGCTCTCGCATCTGTATAGTAGTCAAGAACATGCAAATCTGTCAATAGTTCTAACCCAATATTACTACTGCTAGACGATACTGCTCATTTTAGATTACGTCCGATAGGCGCTAATCCGGCGAGAAATCCTTCCAGCGCTTTGGCCAATTCATACAACTGGGTCGCTTCGGCTATCGAGACTTCGTGATTAGCGTGAGCTACCTGGTAAAGCAATTGCACGGCTGGATGCCTGGTAGATGCGCTGGGCTCATGAGAGAGAGAACCCAGCAATGAGGCACGCATAGCATCCACGCTGGCATTTACTTCATCCAGGTTGGCAATATCGATGAAGCTAGCGGGTTTGGGCTGATTCCTTCCCTGGCTTCTTCCTCCCCGGCTCGCTTCCCATTGGCGACGGGCCTGTTTTCCTGCGGAGCAGTAACAAAATTCGGGCTGGCTAGAATCTGAATTTTGCAATCCTGTATCATCACAAATCGGGCAGATAGGCATAAGCGGCCTCCTCAATCACAGTCGTTTGCGGTACACACTATGCACTATACCATATCTGCCCATGTTTCAGATAGTACGAATTCCACCTCTGATGCTTGTCTGTGTCAGCATCTTGTATCAGGAGAAATGTTTTGACACGCTATGACAATCGCACCTGACCACTCAGGTAATCTTTGAGCATACGTTCACAATCGAAGGCCATTTTTCCCAACACTTCCTCTGGGGTGCGCCAGCACGGTTCACCTTCGCCAGAACCATGCGCGGTACCTTCGACGATGCTGCCTTTATAGGTGATAGCAACCGCGCGAAAACGCGGGTCGCGGCCAAGGGCAGAATAGACGCCCACCAGTCCGGTAATCTTCACCATGTAGCCCGTCTCTTCGCACGCCTCGCGCAGCACACATTGTTCGACGGTCTCCTTGTGGCGCACGATACCGCCCGGAATGGTATAGCCCAGACCATCCGATCTATCTATCAGCAGAATCTTGCCATCTTGCTCAATAATGATGCCCGCGCCGAGTAAGGGAGAAATTTGCCCCAACGTGAGAATGACGATGACGCGAAATATGAGTCCCGCCAATATGCCCTTAATCTTTTCTTTCATCCCCGTCTACTTTCTTGGTGGTGGAATACCGTGCGATAGCGCCTCTCCTGCTCTGTGAGTAGCCAGGTTGTTCGCCATTGTTCACTAGTATCCGCCTCTGTTTGCTGTATTTGCTGTCAGAACTGCTGTCAGCGATACAAGCG
>VBHV01000488.1 GCA_005881995.1 Chloroflexota bacterium
GACTGCCAACTGAGGCACAACCCACACGAGCAGGATACCCACTACGACACCGCAGAGACAGGCTTCAATCAAACGTCTACTGCCGATCCGTTGTGCCACCTTCCCTAAGAGCAAACGCCCGAGTGTAAGACCGACCCAATAGCCGCTCACTATCCAACCAGAGAACAGGATTTGCCCGTGCCGCTCCTGGGTGAGAAAGCTAAAGCTCCAACTGCCCAGGCTTACTTCTGTCCCTACATAGAAGAGCAGAAACAAGGCAGCTAGCCAGACCACGCGCTGGCGCAGCGCCAGGAAGAGGACATTGCCTCCCGCTTTTTGCTCTTCCTCATGAGAAGTCATTTTTTCCCTGGGGAAGGCGAGAGCAATGCCGATAAACACAAGAACAGCTATGCCAATCCATACGAAATAGACGCTGTTCCATACCCAGCCTAAAGCCAGGAAGCTAGAGGCGACGAGTGGACCAAGCAACGCGCCCGTGCCATAAAATGCATGTAAGTAGTTGAGCAGGGCAGTCTTATTTGGCAGGCTAGCGATATATGAGTTGAACCCCGCGTCGAGCATCGCGACGCCAAATCCGATCGGTACGATGCCCAACAACAGCAGGAAAAACGGCGGTCGGTTGCTCAACAGAGCAAAGCCAAGCCCCATCATGAGGGTTGCTAGCAACAGAAACCGCCTGTTTCCCAGTTTGTCGAGGAGCAACCCATTGTTGAAGGAGGCCGTAAAGTAGCCAAAAGTGCCTGCTAAAAAGAGGAGAGAGATCGTATCTTTTCCTGTATGATAGGTGGTTTGCATTCCAGGCAACAGTACTCCTACCGCGCCATCGTTCATCCCAATAAGAATGAATGCGAAAAATGAAATGCCAAGAGCCAAACGTAGTGCTTGTGTGATAGTGCGTTGCATGTACCCTGATTTCTGTATGATGAGTGAAATGAACTCTTTCTATTGTTATAGGTAGCTTATACGTATGTCAAGGCCTTTATGGGGGTTCCAGGGCGAGGGCAAGCCTCGCCCCTACAATACACCAACGGGAGCTACAGCCAGGGCAATCGTTTCTTTAGTTCGGGAAGTGATTGTTCGACGGCTTCTTTGCCGGCGGCTACGAATTTGCGTCCTTCGGAAAATTGGCGCAGTGAGATGCGATGGAGTTTTGGGCGTATGACTACGTCGGCTTCTCGAATGCTGTGCATGCCGATGGTTGCCATGGCTAAATCGTAGGTGCGCAGCAGCAAATCGATGATATGGGGGGAACGAGCGTGTTTTTGTTGGTCGCGCACTCCTTTCTCAAACCAGGGGGCGGCGTCTTCGAGCGCGGGTGGTTCCTGTCCGCCGAGTTCTGAGGCTATCAGGATATCGGCGCCCATCTTGCGCACGAGGCGGATGGGGACGGGATCGTGCATTCCGGCGTCCATGAGGATGTGTTCGCCGAGCAGTACGGGTGGGAAGATGCCCGGTAAGGCGGTGCTGGCCAGGCCCGCCTGCCATAACAGGCCACGATTCAGCACGACCCCTGCCCGTGTACTCAGGTCAACGGCTACCATGGAAAATGGAGTGGTGAGGTCCTCGAAGCGTAGCTCGCCGCACAGGTCACGCAGCATACGCTTCAACCCGGCATTTGAGAAGATTGAGGTACGCGGGATACGCCAACGCACGATGTTACGTTGTATTTGCAAAAAGATTTCTTCGCTTTCGGCAAACGATTTGCCGATGAGGTACATGCCGGGGGTGATGATGCCGCTGCTACAGGCGGCGATATAATCTACCGGCACCTGGTGATGCACGAGCTGTTCGAGGACGCCCAGGTGGGCGAAGCCGCGCGCACCACCGCCGCCAAAGGCGATCCCCACGGTTTGATGTGCGAGAAAACGTGCCACAAAGTCCACGGCCTTCGTCAGTTCAGCACCGGCAGCGTGCTGACGCAGCGTTTTCTGTTGCTCCCAGCATTGCGCCAGCAAGGGTGTATCTGCCGGCAGTAGACGAGTCACTTCATAGCCTAACTGCCTGGTGTAGCGATCTTGCGCGCCAATGGTAGGACGTTCGGGGACATGGGTCACGAAGAGCGCCGGGGGGTGTTGATTGGTTGAAGACGATGGGGGCACGGATGACGATGTGAGCGCGGATGACAATGGGGGCACGGATGACAATGGGGGCGCAGATGTCGATGTGGGCGCGATAAATCGCGCCCCTACATCCTCGCTGGCGGAAACCAGCATTATGGTGCTGGTACAGTGTTCTGCAGTTGCCTGGAGGAGGGATGCAGGGGTGGATTGCGTTGTGACGAGCAGCAGGTAATCATAGAATCCGGCGATTTCGGTTATGTGCGCCAGTATACTGGCATCTATCTCGTCGAGATCGGTGCCGCCAGTGAGGGCCGCCAGGGCTGCGTAGCGCTGACCGCCAGGCGTCCTGGTGGAAGCGCGATGGGCCAGAGAGCGGCTATGGTCGAGGGTGCAATCCAGCAGGGATGGGCGCACCTGATCTGGATAGGCTGCGAAGTGCGAACCTATGGCCTGATCTTGCGCACACACTTCAAGCAGCAGTACGCGCTTCTGGCTGCGTGTGGCCAGGGCGTCCGCGATATGCACTGCCAGCGAACGTTCCAGGGGGGCAGCGGGATCATCCACAAAGGCTAACCAGATACGTTCGGCAGTCCGATGCAGGAGTACCTGCTGGTTGGTGCGGGTGAGGCGCTGGGCAAGAATGGCGTTGATATTGTGCACCAGCGTGGGGCATGTCCCGACGAGCGCGAGAAAATCTGCCTATTCGCCGGGTCCCAGTTGAGCAACGGCCAGTGGCTCATGCTCTTCGAGCGCAGTTGACGGCGTACGGCCGCCTTCGCGCAGCAGGATGCTGACAAGACCAGAGGCAATAATGTAGAGTTGACCATGCCAGACGCCGCTTTCCAGGATACGCTCGCCGCGTGTAAAGCTGATAGGTTGTAAACGCGCAATGATGTTCGCTGTTTCGTGCGCCTGCAAGTTACGAAACAGTGAGCTGGCTTCGATGAGTTTGTGTGGTTCCAGGTTTTGCATACCCCGATTGTAGCGATAAATGGCTCTTCTGTCCAGCATGAAAAATTACTGTTTCCACTTTCTCATTGCCAGATTGGAATAAGCTCGTAAAGCGATTGGTAGCTGACAAGCTGGATTGGACATAGAGAGGACACCAATGAACATCAATGAGCAAATTGAACATTTACTGGCAAATTTAGGAGTTGAGATGGAACATCCAGAACACGATGAGCATGCTGAAGATTGCGAAGACTCGGCGCCTGAGATTTCCATTTTTCAATCTTCGCGCGATCATTATGGTGTCTTCTACCGGCTGGACATCATCGATTCGATGCCGCAGCTGCGCATTATGATACCGGTTGAACACGGCCCATTGAAAATGGAGATGTACCTGGTGCGCATCAGTACAGCCACATCGCTGCATAGCTCGTTTTCGGGGATCGCGTCCTATTCTGGCAGCGCGGCCTTTATGCATGGGCGAGAGACGGCATTACAGCATCTTCTCTATGCTATTGCCGAGATGATGAAGCAACTCTTCTGGGCTGGCGACCTGGACAGTATGACATTCCCACCTGAAATTGAGGTGAGGCGATTGGTGTGAACTTCTGCTATACCATCCAGGCGGGGCTTGCTACCGATGTGTTCACGTGATACACTTTGAACAAATAAGAGCAGGCAGGAATGGTATGACAGAGTATATTGACAGCATAGGGCAGGAAGCCCAGCAATATTTAGGCCTCAAACATGCAGCGCGGGAACGCGCGCTCCCCAAATCGCGGGCGGCTATCCGCTCGTGCGCCAATAGTATCCGGGCCACCCATCGACAAGAATTCGCGGCTGCGGCTTCACTGCTGCAACAGGCGGCAACGCTGCTGCGCGAAATGGCGGAAGATCTGGGCGACCACCAGGATATCTTCTATGCCGGCTTTGTGCAGGATGCGCAAAAAGAATACGCCGAAGCGGCTACCTTCGCGGCGTTCACGCAGAATCGGCCCTTGCCCCTGGCACCCGAACTCAGAATAGACTGGGCACCCTACCTGAATGGACTAGGTGAAGCAGTGGGGGAACTGCGACGCTATGTGCTTGATCAACTGCGGCAGAGCAATTATGATACCTGTGAACTCCTGCTGCGCCACATGGATGATATTTACGCGCTTCTCACCACGATCGATTATCCTGATGCCATTACAGGGGGACTACGGCGTACGACGGACGCGGCGCGGGGCATATTGGAAAAGACGCGCGGTGATCTCACTATTGCGGTTGGACAGGCGCAACTACAACGCGCCATGCTTGCTTTGCAACACGATCTTAAGAAATTATGAAACCCATCACTTGTAGTATCCTGAATGAATTTGCCCGGCTTGTATACTAATCAGGGTGGCTATACGTCTATTTCAGTAGTGAGATGTTTGCTGGTATGGGGGCGTCGTTATACTTATCTAGAGGACGCGATAAATCGCGTCCCTACAGCAAGGCGATAAGAGACGGCATCCATCCAATTTATGGGGGCGTGTATGCAAAACAAAGATTCGTCGAAGAGCGATGGTATTTCCTCATCGCAAGTAAAGACAATAACTTCCGCACAAATTGTCACGGCTGAATCGGTGCAGGCAGAGGAAGTGCCAACTATTCCACTGGGGTCTATGCAAACTATCAGCGCGCTTCAGCCTGAAGTTGCTATTCATGCTATAACTTCGACGCAAGTCGTGCGCCTACCTGCACCGCTTATTGTCCACCCTTCTGAGTACCATCGTGGCCTTGGAGAGTGGCTGCATATCTGGTTGAATGGCATGCGCCCCGCCTATTTACCCCTATCGTTCCTGCCAGTATTATTGGGCAGTGTGCTAGCCTGGACACAAAGTATAACTGTGGCAACGCCTCGCGGAATCTTCCACCCTCAGCGTTTCGTGGCTACACTGCTAGCCGTAGTGTTCCTGCAAATAGGCGCGCATCTCATCAATGACTATTATGACTACCTGCGTGGAATCGATACCAGCAACGCGCTTGGCCCTGGTGGTCTCATTCAACAGGGTTTGATCAAACCGGTGCGCGTGCTGACGATTGGCATGCTGATGCTGGCGCTCGGCGCAATGTTCGGGCTGCTCGCGTCCCTGGCCGGCGGAGCGCTGATCTTCGCTTTCGCATTGTTGGGGCTGCTCTGCGCCTACTTCTACAGCGCGACCTCACGGTCGCTTTCATCCCTCACTTTAGGCGAGTTGGTCAGCTTGCTTCTCTTTGGTCCAGTGCTCACGGCCGCGGCCTATATGGTGCAAACGGGTCATATAGATCGGATTGTGCTGGTGTATAGCCTGCCACTTGGCTTGCTGGCGGCTGCATTCATTCATTTGAACAACATGCGCGACGCGGAAAGCGATGCCCAGGCAGGAAAACGCACGCTGGCTGCTCTCTTTGAC
>VBHV01000489.1 GCA_005881995.1 Chloroflexota bacterium
TTTTGCGGATAAACCTGCCGATTCTGGTAACGCGGGGATCATCAACTTGCTTGTATTGGAGATTCGTAGAAGCATTGCCATTTACTGTTTCATTGGCCATATACCGATCAATAGCCTCTCGATGAAGCGTATCGTCGGACCGATGATACATCGATCGGAATTTGAATATATCAAATTCTACGCCGTTCAATCCTACACGCCTCTGACGGAATAAGACGGGGCCATCGGAATCTAACCGAATAGCCACCGCAATAACCAGCATCACTATACATAGAGGAAGCAGCAGAAGCAGTGTGAATACGAGGTCGAGGAACCGTTTCATACGCGAATACCCAGGAGCAATCGCAATGGACGGAGTTTCTACTTGAATTAGCATACATATCACCCTTTCATTATAATTGTTAACCTCCCACCACTCACCCGTTATCAAGCATAGCGAATGGCGGTGTATATCCGGTTAGGATTCTTATAGAGATATGGGTGATATTGGGAGAGAAAATGGTCATCGTGGTGAAAATTGTGTATACAGTATCAATCACCGCTGGAAGCCGTGTTATCACTTTTCTGCACCAGGTGTTGGAGTTGCAACCAGTTTGCAACCAGCAATGATATTTAGCAAACACTCATAGATGGTATGTTGATATCTATAGGGGCGGATTGCCTCCATATCATTGCATGCTTGAAAGGGGATAGCAAGAGCGTGAACATGAAGGAGCTGCGTTTCGGAGTTCTGGGCTGGGGCTACTGGGGGCCAAAGATTTCGCGAAACCTCAACACATTGCCAAATGCCGTAGTTTCAATGGTAGCCGATACCGATGCCCATCGTTTAGCCTCGCTGCGCATTCATCAACCGGGATTACAAACAACCACACAGGTCAATGATATTTTTCGTTCTAATGTCGATGCAGTTGTAATTGCTACACCTGTCAGAACACATTATATGCTGGCGAAAGAGGCGTTATTACATGGCAAACACGTACTGGTAGAGAAACCGTTGACTGCCAATGTGACGGAAGCTGAGGAGCTGGTGGCACTGGCAGCGCAACAACAACGTGTGTTGATGGTTGGCCATACCTTTGAATACAATCCCGCTGTCAACGAACTGCGTAAAATGGTACAAAGCGGAGACCTGGGGAAAATCTATTGCGTCGAAGCGGAACGGTTAAATCTTGGGCTATTTCGCTATGATATCAATGTGATCTGGGATCTCGCACCGCATGATGTATCGATATTACTTTATCTACTCGACAAATCGCCAGAACAAATCAAAGTGCAGGCACATGCTCATCTTCAATCGCGCATCCACGATATTGCGCATCTCGACTTCGGGTACGCCGACGGGATGACCGCCCACATTCATGTGAGCTGGCTACACCCATGCAAGGTACGGCGTGTGACCGTCATTGGGGATAAAAGAATGGCCGTGTATGACGACACCAATCCATCTGAAATGATTAAGATATACAACAAAGGGGCCGACGTACATGCTGATCCGGTCGTGTCGTACCGTTTTGGAGCAATTACCATTCCTCACATTGATTGGGTCGAGCCGTTGCATTTAGAGTGCGAAGATTTCGCCAATGCCATTCGCATGGGAACCCAGCCGCGCGCACATGGCGTTGTTGGCGTAGAAGTCGTGCGCGTGTTGGAGCGAACGCAGAAGATATTGGAAATGCAAGAAAGGCAAAGCGCCAGCGTGACTGCATAGGCACACAGGAAGCGCAGCACAAATCTGCTTGACCATTTAGCCCAGGTGCTTATAGAGGTAGCCGCCTAATGGTGCGGCTACCCCGAGTGGCAGTCGCTTCCAACAAGCAGTCAGCATGCGGAACTTCAAACTTTGCTCTGAGGTGGATGCCAGACCTTCTACATGTGGATAGTAGTAGTAGGGCAGCGGTTCCTGAATGGCTCCCCAGCGGCGTTTGAACTCCATCAATCCCTGGTTATCACGGGCGGTTCGCCCAAGGTCAAACGTTTCATATCTTTGCGTACATCCCAAGGTAATGGCTGTCCACATTAGCAGGTTATTAGGTGCTAGATGAAGATAGCGTTCATCCGACGCGCCATAGGCATAGCGCATACTTGTTTCCGATGACAGCAGAACCATACCAGCTATGACCTGACCCTGGTATTCAGCCAGCAGGAGTTGCATACCGCCGTTCGATGCAAATGTATCCCATAGCTCATAAAAGTAACCCTGCGGCTGCGCTGGCATACCGTGCTTTTTACTGCGTGTCTGGAGATGCAAGCGGTAGTAGTGCTCCATCTCTTCACGACTCTGAGCAACGTGAACCCGCACACCCTGCTTTTGTGATTTCTTAACCTGGTGCTGTACTGGTTTACGCAGCCGCGACCAGACCTTATCAGGATCAGATTCTAATGGCATGATCCACCGCACATAAAGGTCTCCGGCTATCAGTTCTGTACGCCCTGCCAGTACCTCATTGCTACCAGCTCTTAGCTCGATATAGCGCGCGCGCTGCTCCTGGGCGAGGTGTATCGCCTGATCAATCAGGTCATTTGCGCTCGCCTGATCTACAGCTATCAATGGACAAACATCTGTAAACGGCAGAGACACTAGCCTTACACCCGTCAGTGGACTGCGCATGGCACACAACGGCAAATAGCCGGTTATTTGTCCGCTCGCGTTCGCGGTTGTAAGGGAGACGATCGAATAACCATAGAGCTTTTTCAGCAAATTCTGCCACAACTGGTCACGCGAAAATGCATCATGTAAATATTGTTCAGCGAACGTATCGTGCTTTTCAACATTAATAATGGTTTGCGACATAACATCTCCTGCCAACTATGTGTACATATCAGCCACTCAGCAAATAGTATAGAGGAAAAAGGTGCAGATAAAGTATCAATGGTGGTGCAAAAAAGGTGATTGGTTACGTTGAAAAAGCCAG
>VBHV01000490.1 GCA_005881995.1 Chloroflexota bacterium
CCTTTTGCCACCTGTGGTTGCATTCGGCCACCTCCTGATAGTTGTAATTCGAGACAGGTAGAAAGGGACGCGATTCGCAGAAGTGGACGCGATTTATCGCGTCCCTACTATAGTAACACATGCAATCGCGCTCCTGTATGAAAGCGCGCAACAACGTCGTGTTTTACGTTCCCAGTACCTGTGGACCCCAGTTCGTGGCGACGATGCCTGAAGCCGTCGTCAGTTGCGAAAGGCTGGGGAACTTCACGTTTGCATACTGCGATGCTGGAGGCAGCTTGGCTGCCAGCGCGGCAGGCACCTTATTTGCCGCTGCCAATTTCTGATAGCGCGCCGGGTGCGCATAGCCTTTCAGATAGAATAATTGCCCCTCGTCCGAGAAAATGTATTCCATCCACAGGCGCGCCGCATAGGGATGTGGCGCGGTCTTGTTCACAAGGGAGACGTAAGGACCTGCAATCGACGCATCCGAAGGAATCACGACCTGCAAATTTGGTTTACCCTTGTAGCCGTCCCGGTAGCCCAGGCCGAGATAGTCCCACATGATGGCAATCGCGACCTCGCCTTTGGCGATATTGGCATCGCTTGAGCGAGCGACGGTGAAATTCCCCTTTTGCTTCAGCTTGGCGAAGAAGTCAACGCCGGGCTGAATGTTGTCCAGGCTGCCGCCATTAGCGAGCGCTGCTGAGTAGACAGCTAGGAATGCATCATTCGCCTGCCTGGGATCACCATCGATACCGACCATATTCTTATAGCTGTTCTTGAGCAAGTCGGCGAAAGAAGTTGGTGGATTCTTGACAATGTCCGTGTTGATGACCAGGGCTTGAGCGCCATAATATTCAGTACACCAGTTGCCGTCCGCATCTTTAAGGCTGGGATCGATGTCATCCCAGTGTGCATGCTTATACGGTGTCACCAACCCCTGTTGAATTGCAACAGGCCCAAATTTGAAGCCGACATCACCGATGTCACCATGCGCATGAGATTTCGAGTTTTTGAAGACGACCAGCTCCTGCGCCGAGGAGAAATTCTGCTCAACTTTGTAGGAAACGGGTACACTGAAGTTATTGGTATAACCAGCCAGAATGTCTGCATAGTCAGCCCAATCAGGAGGGATACCTATGGCCTGAAGCTCACCTTCCTGCTTCGCGTGTGACATCAACGTTTGCATGTCGATTGGACCTGCCAGATTAGGTGTGGTAGTTGATGAGGAGCTGCCACTACCTCCACTGTTGCCGCATGCCTCAAGAAAAGCCGTGAGCGCGGTTCCCGAAAGACCGACAGCGCCAGCACGCTTCATGAAATCACGACGATTGTGTGGGGAAAATAAATTGCCAAACAGCTCATGCTCCTGGCTACTCATAAAGGGGTACCTCCATGTGCCTGAACGGGGTAAAACGACTAGCAAGAACGCACTTGATAGACGACATTATCATGGATAGCTCTGCATCTATCCGGTATAGATAGTACGTCACGAAAAGCTCATTTCTTACTGGCAATGCAGGGAATCAGGAACACTGCCTCCCACCCGTAAGGATGAGGTATTTACAATGAGTGTAACAGGCAGATGAACCTGGTGCAATGTACAATGTACACATATGCAGAGGCAACTGCGATCCGTGCAACGGTTGCTCGACCAATTAGACCCCGAAGCCCCACCACAGGCCCTGATCTTACCTGATTCGCCGCAGCCTCGTGGCACCATCATCGTCTTCCCTGGCTCTTTCAATCCGCCCACCAACGCTCACCTGGCTATGTTGAAACAGGCGCGGCGCTTTGGGCGTCAGCACGGCGGCATGTCTGTCTATGCCGCCTTGAGCAAGCGCACGACGGACAAAGAAAACGTTGAACGTCCACTGCTGGTGGATCGCATACTCTTGCTGGAAACGGTGCTCCGGCATCACCTGCGCGATATCGGTATCATGCTGTTTAATCGAGGCTTATACGTGGAGCAGGCCGAGGGAATACGCGCCGCTTTCCCCGAGGTGACGAAACTCTATTTTCTGCTCGGCTTTGACAAAATTGTGCAGATCTTTGATCCCCACTACTACAGAGATCGAGACGCTGCTCTGCGAGAACTCTTTGCCCTGGCTGAAATTCTGGTTGCGCCTCGCGCGGGTGCAGGCCCAAAAGAATTGAAGCAGCTGCTTGATAAGCCTGAGAATGCTCAATTTGCGAAATATATTCACTTGCTGCCCCTGGACGACAGCTATCGCAATGTCTCCTCAACGCTCATACGACAGGGGTTTGAGAGCCATCAAAAGGACGTTCCCCCAGAAGTGCAGCGTTTCATACGCGAGACACATGCCTATGACCCACCAGAGCGACTGCCGGATGGCTCACAAATTGATGTCTATGGTGAAAGGGTGACGGCTATGCAATCTTTGCTCAGAGAGACGAACGCTTGAATGTGAGTCTACTCATTCCAATCTGCACCGCATCCCCTTCAATCAAGCGATAGCGGGTGATACGCATGCCGTTGACGTAGGTTCCAGTGGCTGATTGATGATCCTCTATTTCATACCCCCCACCAGGCATCTCACGAATGGTCGCGTGCAGGCGGCTCACCGCCAGGTCTTCCAGGAAGATATCGCATTCGCGGCTGCGTCCAATGGTCATTTCTGGCAGCAGTTCAAAGCTGCGTTCTACTCCGCGCAAACTAGAAAGGTCCAATTTAGCGATGGAGCCGGTATTCGGCTCAAGTTTTTTACCCCTCTTCGACTCACGACCGCGCGATGACGCCAACTGGAAGGGCCGCGTACCCTCATGACCATAGAATGTGATGCGGGTGTTGCCAAAGCGCAGGACATCCCCATCATTTAGCAAGTGTTCTCGCACAGGCTGCTCGTTCACAAAACTATCGCCGCTTCCATTATCGTCGCGCAGCACAAAACCATGGGGAGTAAATACAATACTGGCTTGCTTGCGATGTACCGTCAGATCTTCGAGGAAAATGTCACAATCAAGACTGCGACCAATAGTCGTGCAATCCTTCCAGAGTTCCACTCGTTTACCTGCCTGCTGCACGCTCTGTTGAATGACAAGATAGGCGGTTGTTGCGTGTTCTGGCGGCTCTAGTGCCATATATCATCCTCAGTTCTATACCGCTTTGCTATAGTATAATATATTTTACTGCATGTGCTCATCTAACGCTTGCAAAATTTTTTCTGGTGTAATAGGCAGGCTGCGTATACGTATACCCAACGCGTCATAGATCGCGTTGGCAATTGCCGGAGCCATCCCATTAGTAGGCACCTCACCGGCGGATTTCGCGCCAAATGGCCCGGTATATTCGGTATCCTCTACCAGGAAGGTTGTCATTTTCGGCATATCCAGCGTTGACATCACCTTGTAATCCACGAACCCTGGATTGCGTACTCTGCCCTGCTCATCAAATTTCACCTCTTCACTGAGCGCGTAACCCAGCGCCATTGTCACAGCCCCCTCAACCTGTCCGGTGGCAAGCGTCGGATTGATGGCCTTCCCCAGGTCCAGCGCGTTTACCGCCCTGGTAACACGCAGCTGGCCTGTTTCTGTATCAATCTCGACTTCCACAAACTGCGCATAAAATGGAGCAGGTGAATCATCCGTCCAGAAGTCGCCCTTAGCCATAATTTGCTGGCGGTGCCTGCCGTAGAGGGTCTCGTTAGCGATATCGGCTACCGTGAGATGACTGGGTCCGCGTGGAGTATGAAGCACCCCATCGATAATCGACATATCTTCGGGCGCGCAATCGAGCATATCACCCGCCACCTCCAGTATCTGTTGTCGCACGCGCTCTGCCGCGACCTTAACGCCGCCTCCGCTGATATAGGTCGTGCTGGATGCATACGAACCGTAGTCAAATACACTGGA
>VBHV01000491.1 GCA_005881995.1 Chloroflexota bacterium
AGTCTGGATTATTCACATCACCGCTGAAGTCCTCAAAGTCTTTGAAACGTCCCTCGACAGCGTGAACGGTCATGCCGCTGATAGCCAGCGCCTGGGGGAAGGTATCGCCGCTATAGATGGTCCAACTTATCCCCTCGTCGTCAAGACAGTCATAGATGGTGCCATTGTCAAATTTATAGCCGTTGATGAGGAGAGAAGTGGCGACATTGGCAGTTGTTGGACTGTGATCCAGGCCCCCAGACGATGCTGCATGGATAAAGAAGCGGTTGGGCCATGTCGGACCCGGCATGGAGGAAAACCAGTGATCGCATACGGCAAACTCCCGCGCGAGGGTTGTGATCACAGGAACTTGATCCGGGGAATAACATTTCATGATCTCGCCGGGATTGGTCTTATCGACACCGGCATAATTGGCGACGAAGCCGCTATTGTCGATCTGTGGATAATCGCCCTTGACTCCGCAGAGTTGAATCTTAACATCATTAAACTCATGACCTGGATCGTGAGGCATCACCCAATCGGCAGGAGAGGAAACAAATACTTTATTTCCATTCAGGTCCAGATTGAAATCGTTAGCCGGGTCCAGTCCCTCGATGGTTGTCGGCTGCCTGGTGACAGCGTCGATGCCCTGTATATTGGAAAATCCCAGCAGGTGGTCAAAGGACCTGTTTTCCATCATGAGTACAAAAACGTGTTTGATGCGATCTGGTTTCGGCTTCTTGCGCGTAAAGAGTCGACAGGCTGTCCATATCAGTTGTATCCCAAGCTGCCAGAAAATGTTGACCAGGTTGACTAACAGGAGCCAGGCATATTTGACAACGAGATAGAAAGCCTGGCTGACAGGGTCAGGGTGTCGCCCGATGCCATCGTCAGCCCATCGTGTGATCCCGGAACTGAGCCTGATCAGCCAGCGAATTCGAGTGCGGTCTGCCTGTAATTTACGATACCCACAGAGTGACATACGTGTACCTCTTTTCTCTTCTTTCGACGTGATCTGTTTTCCTGACTTTTAGCTTTCTGTATAGCACGGCATAATAATAACACGAAAAGCGCGTTTTAGCCCCATTATTCCGGCTCTTTCCGCTTTGTCCATAAAATGGCGTATGTACTACATTAAGGAACATGGTGAACCTCTTGAGAGCCAGCCTGCCTGAGCCGTTGGCAGGCTGCAAGTAACATCTGGGAAAAGCCGCAGTGTAGCCGTCACAGGCATGTCACGTTCCTCGACAAGGGCGCTGCGCTATGTTACACTTTATAGTAGAATACAGGACATTGTATGTCGAGAGAGTGGGATACCAGTCTCAAACTATTGATTGGCGAAAAACCACAGGATTTCATTAGCTGGCTCGTTCCTGGTGCAAATTTTCGGAGGATTGTCTCTCCCCACCTGCCAGGAAGAAAGATCGATGCTGATTGCCTGTTCGAGATTATCCTGAGTGGAGAACGTCTGCTGTTTCATATTGAATTCCAGAGTTATCGTGATCGAAACATGGTGGAGCGACTCTGGGAATACAATGTGCGATCGACGCTCAAGTACAAACTCCCGGTCTTGTCGTTTGTATTTTATCTCAAAAAGGAGAGAAAGCCTGCCACATCTCCCTATACCTGGGAGTTAAGAGACGGGAAAGTGATCCACCGGTTTCACTTTACGGTGGTTAAGTTGTGGGAAGTACGTGCTGAGATACTCAAGCAAACAGGGTTGGTTGGCCTGCTTCCGCTTCTGCCTCTCACCCAGGATGGGAAGAAGCTCGAACTTGTGGATGAGGTCATCGCAACTCTGGAAGCAAACAGTGATGAATCTACTTCTGAATTGCTGGCATTGACTTACATTCTCGCATCGTTCGTCTTCACGAGTGAGAACGAGCGTCAAAAGTTGATCAGGAGGTTTACTATGCTACGTGATGTAATTCGAAGTTCATGGGCATATCAGGAAATCAAAATGGAAGGGATGGAAGAGGGACTGGAAAAGGGACTGGAGAAGGGGCTGCAAGAATTGCGCCAGACCCTCCTGGAGATAGTGCTAGGCCTTTATCCAGCGCTTGAGCCGCTAGCAAAGAAGACAGCAAAAGCGGTAAGCGAACCAGCAACCTTGCGGCATTTGATTGTTCAAGTAAGTACGGCTCAGTCTGAAGAGGTAGCCAGACAGGTGCTTCTCACGTCTGGAAAGAAATAACGCTACAGCTATCATTTTGAATAGGGTTCATCGAGAGGTTCTCCTCTGAAGAAAGACCTTGCTGTAATCCCAAATTGCTCGTTATACAATACGAGAGCAAGTTCAAACGGCTTAGCTTATTTTTATTGGACTGAGGTGATCATCATTATGCGTGTGGTTATTTTCTGCGACATGGAAGGCATCTCCTGTATCGAAACCTGGGAACAGGTCTCGGCAGGCAAACCATTCTACGAAGAATCTCGCAAACTCTATACCGATGAAGTGAACGCGGCAGTGCGCGGCGCGCGGGCGGCAGGCGCAAGAGATATTGCCGTCGTTGATTGTCACGGGGCAGGCGGAGCCTATAGCTTCAAAAGCTTCGTCCCAGACCGCCTGGAATCGGGCGCACAGTACGTCTTTGGCTACCCCTGGGCACGCTATATAACTCCCTTTGAAGAAGGCTGTGATGCAATTTTATTTGTCGGCGCGCACGCGATGGCAGGCACACTCGATGGCGTGCTATGCCATACGGTCTCATCCGAGGCATGGTACAACGCCCGCATCAATGATACCCTGGTCGGAGAAAGCGGTATCCTGGCCGCTATCGCCGGCTGTTGGGATGTTCCCGCCATCTTTGTCTCCGGCGATGAAGCCACCTGCCGCGAAGTCACCACCCTGTTAGGGGAAGAAGTGGTAACTGCTCCTGTGAAGAAAGGTCTGG
>VBHV01000492.1 GCA_005881995.1 Chloroflexota bacterium
TGTTTCCCAGCAGCACGTGAATACCGCCATTGTGGTAATCGATCAGCACCACTGCCGCGTTTGACATGTGATGTGCCTTCGCTAACTCTCCAATATGCTGCTGGGCAATCTTCAAGATACGATTTTGCAGCGGCAGATCAAGCGTGGTAGAAACAAGCAGACCCGAGCGCGCCAGGTCGGGCTGTTTCACGTGGAGCGTCGTCGCCAGCTCCTTCAGCGCGTAATTCACAAAATGGGGCGCGAGATTGTTCTGGATGATACCATGGTGCAGGAAGCCCGGCTGCGCCGCTTCATACAGAGCGCTATTCTCCTGCTGGATAGTGATGTATCCCTGCACGCGCATACCATGCAAGACATCGCGCAAACGCATAGAAGCCGCGACGGGATGCAGGAACGGATCGCGCGCAATCGGTGAACTCGGAATACCCGCCAGCGTCGCTGCCTGCGCGATATCGAGTTGAGAGGCCGCGCTGTGCCCAGGTTTATCCTGCAAATCGAAATAGGTAAACGCGGCTGCATCGGCCCCATACGCCTGCTCACCATAATAGATGGTATTGAGATACATCGACAGAATCTGCTGTTTAGTATAATGGCGCGAGATCTCAGGCGCCAGGATGATCTCTTCGAGTTTGCGCAAAATCGTGTCTTGATTGCCAACAATGGTATTTTTAATCAATTGCTGGGTGATGGTACTGCCGCCAGAAACAATATGTCCGTGTGACAGGTTATCAATAGCGGCGCGCACAATGCCCGTGATATCATAGCCGGGATTGCTCCAGAAATATTGATCTTCGGTGGCAATTTCGGCATTTACCAGGTTGGGCGAAATCTGCGACAGCGGCACAGTAGTCTGTAGTCCCTGGTTCATCATCTGGTAGATCATGGTGCCGTGCATATCATACATCTTCAAGCTATCGCCGGGCAGGATATCCGCAAGCGTTACCACATCCTGCTGGTAGCGCAATTGTAAGGCCTCAACCACTGCCGTAAGCGTAACCAGCAGTCCGGCAAGCACAACCATAATAACCAGGGCGATCAAGGCCATCGGCAGCATCGTAACGTTTGTGCCAATACGATCAACCTCTGCGTACTGCTGGTTGCTGCGGCGCAAATGCTTGCGTTTGATATAGCGTCGTGTGCGCCACCCGGTAGGCTGGAATTTGCGATGTGGAGCAGGGTAATACACGCCTCTAGTAGACTTTATGGGCACATCATTCAGTCGCTGAGCCGCCACAGCCCGGCTATGTGCAGGCAACTTCGCCTGCCTGGGTGCACGAGACGTATCGGACGCATTAGATATATCGGACGCGCTATTATGCGCGGGTATCACTTGCTTCTCTTTGTCCATTTTCATCTCCAACAACACACAACACTACCGAGTGATTACACTCAGCAATTACATTGATAGTCATCAATAGCTCGTCTATTCCTCACACGCGGCGAACATAAATATGCATTAATACATCTAATGATGAGTCTAGAAGCGTAATATATCCCCCAAATCGTATGAACCCGCGCCTGAAGTGTCAAATCAGGCACCATACATCAACTGTGTCAACGAGTTGTGACGCTACTGGTAACGATTGCAGTGGTTGGTAGGAGCTTCATGGAACGCGTTCCGTGAAACTCTATTCTATGTATATTGTAGCGAAGACACATAGGGAATTCAACGTGGAGCTGCTTTGAATTTTTACCACCACCCCTGATCAAGCGATGACACTCTACTCGACGGAGGCGGAAACGCGAAGACATAACTGGGGCAATAAGGTGCAGTGGACGGCGCAGTTGGTGGCAGGGGATTAGCCGGGTCAGGAGGAGTGATGGGCGTATCTCCCTGGCCAGGATCAGATGTTGGTGACAGGGTAAAGGTTGGCACCGTACCGGGGAGGA
>VBHV01000222.1 GCA_005881995.1 Chloroflexota bacterium
GTCGTCCAGGCAACAACCACTAGTGGCTGCTCCACCTTTGCTACCACCTTTTCCCTGTTCAATGGAGAAGTGGGCGCTTTTACCGCGACAGCTGTCGCTGCATTCCTTGCATTACCCAACCTCGCGGAGACACGCCTGCCTGGAACTGGCGCGGGCATTGCTGGCGCGGCTGCTACCTCTGTAACGGGTTCGCGTTCCATGAACATGGCGGCGATTACGCGCGGGTAGTAATACATGCCCAGCACACTGGCAAGCACGCCAATGATAAGTAGTTCGGGATGCCCACCCTGCAGGGCAGCATAGAAGATATAGTATTTGGCAGCGAAACCCGCCATCGGCGGGAAACCTGCCAGGGAGAGCATGAAGAAAGCCAGCAGACCCGCCAGCAGTGGTTGACGATACCACAGACCGCGTATCTCGCTCAGGCTATTGCCCGAATTGTCGGCACGTTCCAGCACCGAGACGATGCCAAAGGCGCCCAGGTTCAGGAACGTGTAGCAGAACAGGTAGAAGAGGATAGCCGATAACCCGACCGTTCCGCCCACTACAACCCCGATCAGCAGGTAGCCAGCGTGCGCGATACTGGAATAGGCCAGTAAGCGTTTGACGTTGCTCTGCACGAGCGCGAGGATGTTGCCGCCTATAATCGTCAGGATGGTAATCGCCCACACGACCGGCTGCCAATCCGCGGCAATGGGTTGAAAAACCACGGAGAAGACACGCGCGAATGCGATCATCGCGGCGGCCTTGGTGCCAACCGACATGAAAGCCGTGACTGGAGCAGGCGCACCAACATATACATCAGGCGTCCAGGCCTGAAATGGCACAGCCGATACTTTGAAGGCAAAGCCCACGATGAGCAGGCCCATGCCAATAAGCAAGAGTATTGGCGTCTGGCCATGCGGAAGGGTACCAGATGGGCAAGAAGCGTTTGCAGGAACATGACCGGCCAGAAAACCGTGGATGCAAGCGAATGATGTACTCCCCGTCGCGCCATAGGTCAGAGCAATGCCATAGAGCAGGATGGCCGACGCGAAAGAACTGAGCAGGAAATACTTCATACCCGCTTCTTGAGATGTGCTGCGCCGGGCAACAAAGCCACACAGGATGTAGAGGGCCAGCGAGAGCATCTCCAGTCCCAGGAAAATAGTCAGAAAGCTGATCGCCGCCGCCATAATCATCATACCGATGGTGCCAAGCAGCAGGAGCGCGTAGTATTCTCCCTGGTGGAGGAGGTTCAGGCGTTTGAGGTAGGCGGGCGAGAGCAAGATGCCCAGGACGCTCGCGCTCAAGATGATAAGGTAGGCATAGAGCGACCCCGCATCGGAGCCTATCATATGGTTAAAGGCAGGCTGGTAGTCCTGGACAATAAACAGGACGATAGTCGCGGCAATAGCTCCCGCCAGTCCAAGCAGGCTTAATACGGGCAAGGCCAGAAAATTGCCCTCACCTTTTTGTATTTTCCCTGGCTGGGGCAGCAGCAGATCGACCAGCAGCGCCAGCAGAGCGAAAACCGCCAGCACTAATTCCGGCGCGACACGCCCCCAATCGGCGGCGGATACGGTAAATGTAAACGACATATCATGAATCCTCGCGGACGCGATAAATCGAGTCCCTACAACATGTATTCAGTGTGGTATCGCGCTCAGAAAATGTTGCAATGTATTTACTACCGAGGGTTCCATTAAGAAGGTGAGCGGATACGGTTGAAAGCCGATGTAAAAGATCAAGATGAGCAAGGGCAAAATTGTCAGGAACTCGTCCAGGTACATATCACTCAGCGCGTTTTTACGTTCCAGCACCGCCACCGGTCCCTCGGTTACGCGCGGCCCCTCCATCATGCCCAGGAAGAGGCGTATCATGTACCAGGCGGCTGGCACTACCACCGCAGTGCCGAGTATACCAAAGATGGTGCTGCTCAGGAAGGCCCCGAGCAAAGCCAGGAATTCACCCGCGAAACTGTTCAGACCGGGTAGGCCAAGCGATGACAGCACGGCGATGAACATGATGGTTGCCAGCACCGGTACGCGCCGGGCAAGCCCGCCAAAATCGCTCAGGCGGCGAGTGCCAGTTCGCGCCTCGATGAATCCGACAATGAGGAACAGGGCGCCAATAGTAATCCCATGATTCACCATCTGCAAGACCGATCCTTCGATATCCTGCACGTTGAAGGCGAACATGCCCAGCATGACGATTCCCAGGTGACTGATACTGGAATAACCGAGCAGCCGCTTGATATCGGTCTGCACAAGCGCCAGCAACGCACAGTAGAGAATACCAATCACGGCTAGCGTATTGATGAGCGGCGCCAGCGTATGCGCGGCATTGGGGAAGAGCGGAATGCAGAAGCGCAGGAATCCATACGCCCCTGTCTTGGACATTGCCCCGGCCAGCATCGCGGTAACAGGCGCGGGCGCTGTGCTGTAGGCATCGGGCAACCAGCTATGGAAAGGGATCAACGGCACTTTAACGGCAAAGGCGGCGGCAAAAGCCAGGAAGAGCCACATCTGCACCGTGGGATCGAGTTTGCCACTCAGCAACGTGGGCAGGTCGAGCGTATAACCGCTTCCCGCTACCAAACGCTGGTGATAATAGCCAAGCGCGATGATACCCGCCAGCATAAGCAGACTGCCCACGGAGGTATATAGCACGAACTTGATGGCCGCGTATATTCGTCGTTCACCACCCCAACTTCCAACCAGGAAATAGGCGGGAATCAACATCAACTCCCAGAAAATATAGAACAGGAAGAGATTCGAGGAGAGGAACACGCCGATAATGCCGCATTCCAAAAGCAGCATAAAGGCCATATAGTTCTTGACCTTTTGCTCGATGTGGAACGACGCAGCAATACACACTACTGTCAGCAGCGAGGTCAGTGCCACCAGCAATAAGCTGATGCCATCGACATCCAGGCTATAGCTGAGATTGAAACCCGGCGTGACGATCCATGCCGCCTGCTCGTGGACCGTTGCGAAGTAGGTGGCTGTAGGGCCTGCCCCAACGATAGTTGAGTTAAAACTCGAAATGGTCTGTGAATAAGCAAGCGCGAGACCCAGCACGATCATCAAATCGGCCCAGGCAAAAGCCAGCGCCGTCCAGCGTATAACATTCAAACGCTCCCTGGGTAGGAGCAGCGCCACGATGCCGCCGATCAGAGGCAGGAATGTAATCAGTGATAACAAAGGAAACATGCCGCTACCCCCTCACCGCATAATAGACGATAATCAGGACGACGCCCAACAGGATGGCCAGCGCGTAATTGCGCATATAGCCAGTTTGCAAACGGCGCAGCATGCCGCCGGTTCTTCCAAATACCCACGCCACCCCCTGGCTACCACCATCCAGCACATTGCCCTCGAGCAAGCGCGAGGCTGTGCGACCAAGCCAGAGCAGCGGATCGATGAGTACAGCTATGAGTATTTCATCAACATAGTACTTGTGGAAGACCAGTTGGTAGAGCGGGTTCTTGTTCTCTTTGTACTGGAACCCGTTTCGATAGATGGCCCACGCGCCCAGGATGCCCAGCAAACCCAGTCCTACACTCAACCCTGTTGAAATCCACTGCACCTTCAATGATGCCGCGTGGACAGCTACCGGCATGGTAGCCCAGAGTGGATTGCTGAACACCGGATCGAGAAATTTTGCCAGGGGATGCCAGCGCGTTACGCCAATCAGTGAGAAAGAACCGACCAGCCCACCAATCACAGAGAGCACCGCCAGGATAATCAAGGGCACCGTCATGATAGCGGGCGCTTCGAATATCGCATAGATACCGCCTCGACCTTGCGCTCCATGCAGCCCCTCTTCCTCACCCTCTTCGTCATCATGTCCGTGCTGCACTGGGCCTCTGCCACGATAGGAACCGCCGAAAATGCCCAACACCAGGCGGAACATATAGAACGCCGTCAGTCCAGCCGTCAGCAGGCCAATGCCCCATAGAAGATAGAAGATCGCTCCGGTTTTGCCACCTACCGCCGTCGCCTGCGCCAGCAGCGAGCTAAGTATTTCGTCCTTACTCCAGAAGCCTGACAACGGCGGAATGCCGCTAATCGCCAGCGCTGCAATGAGAAATGTCCAGAAGGTGATCTTGAGGCGGTGGCGCAGGCCGCCCATCTCGCGCATATCCTGTTCACCGCCCAGCGCGTGAATAACCGCGCCCGCGCCCAGGAAGAGCAGCGCCTTGAAATAGGCATGCGTGGTCAGGTGGAAGATACCCGCTCCGTAGTCGTGCGCGCCCTCACCCATAAACATATAGCCAAGCTGGCTGATAGTGGAGTAGGCCAGCACCCGTTTGATATCGAGCTGGAACACCGCTATCGTAGCCGCGAAAAGCGCGGTTGCTCCTCCGATAATCGCCACGATGAGCAGTGCGGTCGGCGCGAACTCAAACAGTTGATTGGCGCGCGCGACCAGGTAAACGCCCGCAGTCACCATGGTGGCCGCATGAATCAGCGCGCTGACAGGCGTCGGGCCTTCCATCGCGTCCGGCAGCCACATGTAAAGCGGCAACTGAGCCGATTTCGCCGCGCACGCGAGGAAGAGCAGCAGGCAGATGATGATTAAAGTAGCGTGGGTTGCATTCCCCGGCAATTGATTGAAAACGCCGGGGTTCCCATTGCTATCGCTAAAGTAATTCAGCGTCTGAAAATGCTTGAAGATAAGGAAGATGGCAATCATCAGGCTAAAGTCACCGATGATATTGATGACCAGGGCTTTCTGCGCCGCCGCTACCGCCGAACGACGCTGGTACCAGAAACCAATCAACAGGAACGAGGCCAGGCCCACCAGCGCCCAACCAACCAGCAGGAAGAGGAAGTTATCCGCGCTCACCAGCAGCGCCATGGCAAAAAGAAAGAAATTCATATACGCGAAGAAACGCCAGAAACCCGGATCGTCTTCCATATAGCCAGCCGAGTAGATATGGATGAGAAAGCCCACCCCTGTCACGATCATTAGCATGGTAGCAGACAGGGGATCGAAGAGCAGCCCAAAACTTATGGTGAACGGCGCCCCGCCAGAAGCCGCTCCGGCAGGTACACCAGGGATGGTGCCAATAATACCGGAGTTGACCCAGGTATAGAAAACCTGGTCGCCACTTGCCGGAGATGTAGGAGGCGCACCAAGCATGGACAAGAAACCGAGGGCGGCAAAAAGAAATGCCAGGCCCGATGTTCCCAACGCTACCGTCAATATCCCTGTACGTGTCAAAGCGCGCCCGGCCAATCCCAGGATGATGAATCCGAGTAGGGGCAGCGCCAGCACCCATACGGTCAAATTTGTCATATCACTAGCCTCTTAATACGTTCATATCATCAACATCGATGTCGCGGCGCGTGCGGAAAATGGAGACAATAATTGCCAGGCCCACAACGACCTCTGCCGCCGCGACGGTCAACACCAGGAACACAAACATCTGCCCATCCACTGAGTCGAGATAGTGTGAGAATGCTATAAACGAGAGGTTAACGGCATTTAACATCAGTTCAATCGACATAAATATAATCAAAGGGTTGCGCCGTATCAGCACTCCCGTAACGCCTATGGTAAATATAAAGGCGCTGACGATTAAATACCAGGATATTGGTATGGGCATGCTCACCTCCTTTTTATCATCACCCATTTGTAAGGACGCGATTTATCGGGTCCTTATTCCAATAGTCACATCCATTCGGACGCGATAAATCGCGTCCCTACAAATTTACGATTTTCGACCCAGCACCATCGCACCCAGAATAGCTACGACTATCAACAAACTTGTTACCTCAAAGGGAAATGCAAAGCCGTGAAACAGCGCGAGTCCAAAGGCCTGCGTGTCACCCTGTGTCGCTACCGTTTTCGCGAGACTATTCGCGCCGCTCGCTTTGACGCTGTTACCGATGGTCGCGCCCGTGAAGAGCAGGTAGCTCAACGCGCCCACCAGGATAAACCCAAGCGTGGCAGCAATGCCGCGCTGCCACGGTATACGATCGGGCAACTCGCTATCGCTCGCCTCGGAAGCCAGCATGGTAACGACGAAGAGGAACAAGACCATAATTGCGCCCGCGTAGATCAAGATTTGCACGATGGCAATAAACATCGCCCCTAGTTGCAGGTAGAACAGCGCCAGGAAGAGCAGCGTCAGGATCAGGCTTAACGCGCTATGCACAGCGTTCTTGAAGGCGATTACACCGGTGGCGGATGCGACGCTGGCCACCGCCAGCACAAAGAATGAGAGCAAATTTACGTCAATCATGGCTTATCCCGCCCCTTCTCGTGCTCAAATTTACGCCGGTCCTCGTCCTGCTCTTCATCGATCAGCAGAACGGGCTGTTCTGTGCGTAGATCACCCAGGCCAACCGCGGCTGCGCTGGCCTGCTGTCCATCAAACACGTGGCTCTCCTGCGGGACGGGCTGCACAGCCTCCTCAGGCGCAGGTTCAAACCACACAGCGCTGGAACCAACCGTTGCCTGGCCTACGGGTTCAAGCAATTGCTCTTTGTGATACACCAGGTCTTCCGGGTAGTACGCCGCCAGCTTGTAGTTGTTTTCGAGTGTAATCGCCCCTGTTGGACACGCCGCCTCGCAATAACCGCAGAAGATGCAGCGCAGCATATTCACGTCGAACACTTTGGCGTAACGTTCCCCAGGTGAGACACGGTTTTCCTCGGTATTCTCATCCGCCTCGATATATATGGCATCAGCAGGACATGCCCCTGCGCATAGGAAGCACCCCACGCATCGCTCCAACCCATTCTCATAGCGATGCAGCACGTGCCGCCCGCGAAAACGCGCCGGAAGCGCCCGCTCCTCCTCCGGGTAGGAGATAGTCGTGGGCTTCTTACCTATATTTTTCAGGGTGGTCGCCATCCCCTTGATGATGTCGAATGACATGATTTGCTCCTTGTCAGTCTTCTTGTGAGAAGCCATTTTCCAGGTTAGACTTTTGTGTATCCTTCTCTTGAGAATCCTTTTTTATTGCGTCTAAGGTCAGGACTTTCAAATTCGGTAAGGATGGCAAGCGTAAATCGTTTGTTAAGAACAATGAAGCACTTTCATGAATAGCTGTAGCCATCTGGATGGAGTCAGCAGTGTGAATGTTATATGCTGCTCTCAAGATAGCTGCCTCCTCAGCTATTTCTTTAGACATTGGAACCATCTTTAGTCCTTTTGTTTTTAAGAGAATGGAGCGATATCTACCAGCTATATATTTGTCGCCGCGCCTGAGTGGAAGGACAAGTGTCTCAAGGAGTGTTATGGTAGAGGTAACTACAGCACAATCACCTTCCTCCACTGCTCTAAAGAAGGAACGCATCATATCTACGTAAAGCGGATATTTCTCGATGAAGTAGATGAACGGTGTGGTATCAAGCCCGACAATCTGCCCACGTAATGAGTCTACCCACGCCATGATTTTCGCTCCTCCTCAATGTATTTCTGTGGATCAATACCCTCCCAAAGCTCTGCTCCCAGTCCCTCCAATTCTAAAAGGCTGTGGAGAGGCTCCTCTGCTTCTTCTGTTTGCTGTTGACGAATCACTGCTGCAAGGTCTTCTAATAATCGCAATTGTTCTGTATGTGTAAGGCGACGAGCATAATTCAGTACACCCTCATAGGTATAAGAAGTATTAGCTAGCATGGCTTTTCTCCCTTTGATATGCATGGACTCCTTGATCAAATCATACCAGAGCCGAGGCTACTTGTCATCTTTGTTGCTAATAGAAGCTCATTCCCACGAGTTCCGCTCTTCATTAATGTACTGCTCGACATCAATGCCTTCCCAGGCCTCTTTGCCTATCCCTTCAAATTCGAGAACACTACGCCTTGGCCAGGCTTTGATGCGAGCATGAACCAGAATTACCAATTCTTCTAGTAATCTGGCCTGCTCTTCAAGCGAAAGATAGCGAATTTGACCGAGTAACTCGTCGCAGTTTAGCTCTGACATGCCTTTTGATCCTCAACAACAGTTGACTACAAGGGTCTTCTCTACCCTATACGGTTGAGCGTCCCACTCGTCTAGGGTACGGGCTGGGCTTGCCCCCGCCCTGGGTTGATGCTATTCAGTACCAACCTTTTCAAACTTCGCCAACCTCACCGACGAAGGAATCATCACCTTCTTC
>VBHV01000593.1 GCA_005881995.1 Chloroflexota bacterium
AATAAACCAGCGAGACATCATGCTGGCGGCGGCGAGGGTGAGCATGATGTGGCCCTCGCTATCGCCGTGAGCAGCAATCATGCCGACGCGCCCTATAAGTTCGCTGGCTCCCGTGCCAGGTTCTAGCAGTTGGCGCGCGATGCCGGTCATCTGGTCGGTATTCCCGGCAACCATGGCATTCACAAGTGGAGTAATATCGATGTTCAATCCTACTGATGGCATACGATTTTCAACCCTCCATCCGGCCTCTGCGGGCGGATGCGACTAACTTTGCAATTCTCGAATAGTGCGCTCAATGTCAGGAATGTCTGCATATTCCTCATCGAGCAGTTTATATCCTCGTTCAAGGTACAATTGTGCCAGGCGTGAGCCGCGTTCCCCACCCCCGATAGCGGCAGCGATTAATTCGGTACTGCGGTATTTCTCTGGCATGCGCCTGGCAATGCGCAGCATGCGCTGCCGGGTTTCTTGCAACAAGGCCGTATCGTGTCCCTCAATGGCATAGCGCGCCATACCCACCAGCTTGCTGAGTTCAGCCAGGCGCTGGCGGTCTGTCATCGTTTGTATCAAGAGTTCTTCGGTGTCCAGGTCATCCAGGGGAACACCTTCCTCCTCAGGTGGCTCGATGGCGTCAACCCTCGCGAAACTCGCCGCGTAGCTGACATAAGCCTGGCCATACTCCTGGCAGCCCTGCGCTACCAGTTGCATGCGCGCTGCATCGTCTCTGGGATTGATGGAGCCGAGATCAACCATGTCATCATCCCGGCGGTCGGCCAGTATTTCCAGGTGTTCCAGCGTGCTTCCCTCTTCCAACATGGGCGGAATAGGCATGACAGGAACATTGGTCGCATCCTGCAAATCCTCCGGCGACAATTGCGAAGCCAGGAAAGAGGGGAGGTACTTTGCTAAAGAAAGCGGCGTTGGGGGTACAACACAGTAGGTTGCCAGCACTATGTTTGGGTTGGCGGTACTGCGCGCAATAAAAATGGCATGACCCTTGGGAGCCTGGAAATCACCACGTAAGAAACGTATCGTCATAAAGAAGTCCCTCCCTGCCGTAGCAGTTTTCTATACCTTTAGAATGAGCATTTTTCATGTTTCTATTGTCTGTATTATACTATGCGCCTGGCACATTTATAACAAACAACGCTAGAGGCTGTTACGCAATTGCCTTAAACGCTTGACAAGGTTCTGATTAGCACGTATCTCTGCTTCAGATAACTCTTCACCTTCAACTGGAATTGAAGGCTCATATGCCTTAATATGCTGCACGATGGCAGCAGACCCGGCGATACGCGCAAAGGACGACAGGAGTTGCTTCGCCTGCCCATCCTGATCGCGGCGCACCTGGGTGATAGCTGCCTGCGTATACAAATCCGCGTACTGTCCTAAAAATGTCCTCCATTGTTCGGGAGCGCGAAGCGTATTCATCACACGCTCTACCAACGCAATCGCGCGAGAAAATTCATGTTGCGCGCGCTCCAATGCCTCCTGTTCCAGGAAGATGCCCGCGCGCTCGTAATGTGTATCAGCCTCACCCAACGGTTGCTGCTGTTGCTGGTAGAGTGTTAAGGCCTGCTCGAAGTGGGTCGAGGCCGCTTCAATATCACCATTGCCGCGATGCGCCAGCCCCAGGGCTAGCTGTGCGTCGGCCTGCCCAACCTGATCGTCGCTTTGCTGAAAACGCGTAATGGCTCCCTCGAGGTCTTCGATGGCCTGTTCCCACACATTTTGCCCGATCAGTGTTTGCGCCACACCCAGCATTGCCAGGCCATCGCCGCTAGTACTTTCTAACGCTTGAAACTGGCGTCCGGCCGCGAGAAAGGTATTTGCGGCTGCTTCTAGCTCGCCGCGCGACAGGCGTGTTTGCGCCAATCCCAGCAGGCTCTCCGCGGCCAATAATGGCTCCTGCTGCATCTCGGCCTGAGTATGTGCCTCGCTAAAACGCGCCTCGGCCTGCGCAAAATCCCCCAGTGTCAGCCACAATTGCCCCTCAACGAGCGAAGTTAGTGGGACATCCTGCGATGGAATGGTCATGCCTGCCAGCAGGTGCCGGGCCGTTCCCAGGTGCGTGAATGCCTCGTCCAGGTGGCCAATGAAGACTGCCAGCCGCGCCCGGCGCACCATAGATGATGCAGCGCTGTACGCTCTGGCAGGGCGTTCTTCCGCCAACCTTTGCGACTCTCGATAGCTATCCTCTGCCTGTGCTGTGCGTCCCTGTCGGCTGTAGGTGTCACCAAGTCCTCGCAGAGCGGCGCTTTCAGCCTGTTCGTTGCGCAGAGCATGGGCCAGCTTGCGCGCCTCTTCAAAATTTTTGAGGCTACTCGCCAGTAAACCGCGCAGGAATTGCACCTTTCCCAGAGCCGCCGCCGCCTCGGCCTGCCCAACACGATAAGCAATGGCCTTATAGGTGCGCAGGGAGCGTTCCAGCATACCGTTAGCATAGGAGAGCTGACCCCTCCGCATATTGATTTCGCCAAGCAACTGGTTCGCGTTTGCCGTTCCTAATGCATTACGCATATCGGTGTACTTTTGTTGCGCCAGCTGGGCACTGGTCAAAGCCTGGTCGACGCGATTGCGCAGCAGGGAAAGCTCTGCCAGCCCAAGATTGCCATCCGCCTCGCCCAGTTCATATTCTATCGTACGCGCCAATTGGATTGCTTCCGCGTAGGTATCAGCAGCTTCATCCAGGCGCAATTGATCGAGATACAAGCGCCCCAGGCCGAGCAGCGCATCGACAACTCCGAAGTTATCCCTGCCGGCGCGGTAGGCTTCCAGTATCGTCTCATAATCTGCGATGGCTTCGTCAAGGTGTCCCGCCAGGCGCCGCACATCCGCCAGACTGCGGCGCGCATCGGCTTCGTTAATGCTGTCCTTCGCGCCAACAAAATAGTCAAT
>VBHV01000594.1:0-4886 GCA_005881995.1 Chloroflexota bacterium
GGTTTTCCCACTCAGCGCGTTCGGATGGTGGAAGTGCTCCGGGGTCACTGGTCTCGTTGGTGGGGGTCTGTACCGTCATGGCCCGCAAAGCTCGTTCTGCATCGCGCAACCAGGGTTGTATGGTCGCGTACGGGGCAACCATGAACAGGGTCTTGGCATACACCAGGCACAGGCGGGGCCGCGAGCGTATAACCTCGACCGGGATCCTCTCAAGCCAGCGCCTCACCAGCGCATGCTCATTGCTCCCCCAGATGAATGCAGATTCTTGTTCGATCAAGTCAGCCGCCCGAGGCCAGTCGCCTGCGCTGATGGCATGACGTGTGGCCTCGTTGAGGAATCCCTGTTCGGCAAACCAGTGGCTGGCTCGCTGATGCAGGGTGGATACCGCTTCGCCCTCTGTCTGCTCAAGCCGCAAGCGCAGGGCCTCGGCAAACAGGGCATGGTAGCGATACCAGCGCCGCCGCCCGTCCAGCGGCACCACAAACACGTTGGCGCGCTCCAGGAACTCGAGCAACTCCTGGCTGTTCGTCTGCTCGAGCAGCGCGTCACAGAGGGAAGCCGAGAGTCGCTCCAGGATGGAGGTACGCAACAGAAACGTCTGCACCGCCGACGGCTGCCGCCGCAACACTTCCTCGACCAAATAATCCAGGATGTAGCGCTGACTCCCACTCACCTCATCCAGCAGGTTAGTAGGAGCAGTATCTCCTTGCAGAGAGAGGCCGAGCAGTTGCAAGCCGACCAGCCAGCCCTCCGTGCGAGCGGTCGCATCCTGGATGATGTCTGTAGGGAGTTGAACGCCCATCACCTCCTTGAAGAAGGTCATGACCTCTTCAGGCGAGCAGCGCAACTGGTTGGTTCTCACTTCCAGCACCTCTCCACGCGCTCGCAACAGCGACAGTGGCAGAGGAGGATCGGCGCGTGTGGCCAGCATGAGGTGCAGTTGAAGTGGAAGATGCTCCAGAAGATAAATGAGGGAGTGGTGAACCTCTGGCCTGCTGATTACGTGATAGTCGTCCAGAACCAGGAGAAACTGCTCGGTCCTACTCGTCAGAATATTGATGAGTGCCTGCAAGACGTAGCGCAAGGGCGGCATGGATGCTTGCTGCATGTGCAAATAGGCAAGGAGTGGAGCGCAGAGACCAGGCTGCCGGGTGTCCAGCGCGGTGAGCGCATAGTTCCAGAACAGCACCGGCTCATTATCTTCCTCATCCAGCGAAACCCAGGCCACACGGGGAGTATCGGGGTTCTCCTTTGGGAACGAATGTACCCAGGTCGAAAGGAGTGTGGTCTTGCCGAAGCCGGCGGGAGCAGCGATCAGCGTGAGTTTACGTCGTAGACCCTGGTTGAGCAGGGTAGTCAGTTGGGGACGCGCGATGAGGGGATGTGGGGAGGAAGGCACAAAGAATTTGGTAGCCAGCAACTGATCATGGAACGGTATAGACTCATCCATGGTAACATCTCCTATCAAAGGGGAAGTGTGGTCTCTTCAATCGCACCTAAAGCTCGCAGCGAGGCTTTCTGCGCCGCGGTGAGTCCTTGCACGCCGGTAATATTGAGCCGTTCGTAGGGTCGGTCGCGCCGCAGTGTGCGCAACAGTTCACCACGCCCCAGATCCCACATCTTGATGGTACCGTCATCGCCGCAACTAGCCAGTCTCCGGCCATCAGGGCTGATCCTGAGCGCCTGGATCGCCCCCTGATGCTTCTGGCGCATCCTCACACACTCTCCACTCTGCACGTCCCACCAGCAAAGCCGGCCGTCGCTGCCCCCACTGATCAGCAGGTCACCGCGCGGGCTCCAATCCAATGCCAACAGACTGCTGGGGACGTCGGCAAAAGTGTGCAGGCGCTCTCCAATGTGGGCTCCGCTGCGGGCATCCCACAGGAACAGCTCTCCGTTGCCTTTGCTTCCGCCCCCACTGGCAAGCCTGCTGCCATCTGGACTCCACGCTACGCTCACTACCATGCCGTTATGCCCCTGAAGCGTCTCAAGCAGCGCGCCGTCTGAGGCGTCCCATAGGCGCACGCTGCCATCTTCGCCACCGCTGGCCAGACGCGTGCCATCTGGACTCCACGCCACACGCCGGATCATGGTCGTGTGCGCGCGACTGACCCAGCGTTGGATGCACGCCGTCACGTCCCACACCTGCACCCCATATAAAAAGCTTCCACTGGCAAGCCTCCGCCCATCTGGACTCCAGGCCACATCTCTGAAGGTGTTGTCGGGATGGTCAGAGTCCCGCAGTACCTGGACACACGTTCCCGTGGCTGGGTCCCACAGCCGGATGGCATGGTCCCATCCGCAACTGGTCAGGTACTGCCCATCTGGACTCCATGCGATCCCTTGCAGTATCTGGCTGTGTCCGCGCAACACCCTGGGAGGAGTCCCATTGGTTACATCCCAGACGGTTACCAGCGTATCGGTGCCAGCGCTGGCGACCTGGGCGCCATCTGGACTCCAGGCTAAGTCGTAGAGGCGGACTGTGTAACTGTCGGGCGTGAAGGCGATACTGTACACAGGGGCGGTATGCCCCTGCAGCACCGCCTGGTAGCTGCCTTGCTCCACGTCCCACAGGCAGATCGTGTTGTCAAGACCGCAACTGGCTACCGTGTGCCCATCCCGGCTCCAGGCCACGCGAATCACCTGGTCCGTATGCCTCTCAAGTGTGTGGAGACAGCGTTGGCTTTCCAGGTCCCACAGCCTGACTGTCCGATCCAGGCTCGCGCTGACCAGCGTGTGTCCATCGGGAGCAAAAGCCAGTCCCGGAATCCAGTTGGTATGCCCCGCCATGATCGCTACGCAAATGGCCGGTTGTGTTGTTTGTATCTCCCATACCCGAATGCGCCCATCGGAGCTACCGCTGGCGAGCAAGCGCCCATCCGAACTCCAGGCTACCGAGAAGACAGGACCAGGATGCTGCAGGGACTGCAGGTGCGTGCCACTCTGGGACTCCCAGAGCTGTATCGTCGCATCATTCCCGCTGCTGGCCAGCGTGCGTCCATCGGGGGTAAAGGCCAGGCTGAGGACGCCTTTGGTGTGCTGCACGGTCCAGAGCGGGGCATCGCGCTCCAACTCCCACAGTGTGATCGTGCCATCCCAACTCCCGCTAGCGAGTAGGCGTTCGTCTGGGCCGAAGGCAAGGGCTGACACCGTGTCGGTATGCGCCTGCCAGACCAGGTGCAAGGTCTGGCCCGCCTCGCGCCACACGCGCACTTCCCCGCGCCTGCTCCCGGCTGCCCAGTACTGCCCGTTCCCGCTGATGGCTACTGCCCAGGTGCCATCAATGGCCTCGGTAAAGACGCTGTCACGCAGCGTAGCCCCGGAGAGCGTAGCATCCTGCATCTCGACCCCTTGCACATATGCCCCCCGAATGGAAAGGTGCGACAGATCGAGGCTGCGCAGGTGCCCACGCTGCTGGCGTAGCAGCGCTACCAGGTTCGCCGGTCCATAGCCCTGGGCGTACTCGGTCCATTCGCGCAGTTGGGCGAGCAGGGAGAGCAGGTGCCCCTCCACTTCGCCTCGCCCCGGGTAAGCGCTGCGCAGGTGCGAGAGAATCGGGGCTACGAGGAGCCGCTCTTGCGTCTGTCGCACGTAGTCTTTAGCTCTCGCCTGGCAGATTCCATGCTCGATGAGGAGCGAGAGCCTCCCCTGTTTGATCTCGCCGGTCGCTTGCTCAATGAACAGCGCCATCATGTACTCCAGCACCACCGATTGCAGCTTCAAGCTGCCCGGTCGGTGGCCTTGTTCGATAAGCGAGCGGCGGCGCAGGGTGTCGACTGCCGACAACACCTCCCCTGGCGGTAGCGGCGCGCCGAGCATCGTCTGCAGCTCATCGAGGTCGAGAGGCTCGCGCCCAATCGCCAGAGAGCGCAGCACGGTCTGCTCCACAGCCGAGAGTCGGACGACTTGCTCGGTGAGCAACTCCTGGATACTGCCAAAAATCACCGTGCCCTGCGTGAGGAACGGGCCGATCTCGCCCGCGAAGAGGTCGGTGATGGTCTCTGCCACGATCTTCAAGGCCAGTGGGTTGCCCGCGTACGCCTCGACGAGCAGCGCAAGGTCCCCTGGTTTACCCACCACCTCCTTCTCCGAGAGCAGTTGAGCGCCTGCGACGGCATCCAGCCCGGCGAGGTGCAACGTGCGCACGGATGAGCGCGTGCCCTCCAGTGGTACCAGGTCGGCCGGTTTCTCCCGGCTGGTCAATAGCAAGCAACTCTGGTGTGCCGTTTTACCGATCCGCCGCAGCATGTGTCCATATCCCTCCAAGCCGGGTCGATAGTGTCCTCCACTCTCTCCTTCCTGCAGCAGGGCTTCCAGGTTGTCCAGCACCAGCAGCACCCGCTGCTTCCGCAAGCGCTCCAGCAGGAGGCCCAGGCGTTCCTGCTGGCTCTGGGGCAGCGAGGCAAGGGGCTGAGGGGAGAGCACCTGCAGGCAGTCCGCAAGCCACACTTCAAAGGCGGGAACATCGCGCATGGGGCGAAAGAGCACAACCTCGAAGCGCTCGGCCACCTGGTGCATGAACGTGACCGCCAGCGCCGACTTGCCGATGCCGCCCATTCCAAGCACGCTCACCACCCGACAGCGCTCCTGCATTATCCACTGTGAAAGGGTGCCCAGTTCCGTCTGGCGTCCGTAGAAACTCGGCACTTCCAGCGCATCATCCCAGTCCACTCGTTGCCCAGCAGAAGGCCAGGCTCCAGGCAGTTCGCTGGCGCTGGTTCTCTCGGCTGGCTCTCGGGGCACCGGGATGAGTGGTGGAGGACGCTCAAGCAAGTTGGAGAGCCACGGCTCATCCAGGAGCACCTTCTGATGAGCCGCTTGCCAGAGCGCGCGGATCTCCACTTCCTCGCTCCCTGTGGCAAGGGCCTGCCGCTGTACACCGAGCT
>VBHV01000594.1:4891-10368 GCA_005881995.1 Chloroflexota bacterium
TCCCCTTGAGATACCGAGGAACTGGGCCAGTACGGCTTGCGTCAGGCCTGTGGCTTTGCGCAGTGTGAGTATGACCTGACCGAAAGCGTAATCTCGCTTGACATAGGTACGGGTTCTCATCAGCATGCACTCCTTGCGTGACCCACGGGAGGACGGAAATGTACAGCAGGTGAAGTGACATGTCGTATGATGTCTAGTGACCTCCCCAATAAATACCCGTACACTAGGGATTGGATGGAGTATCCCGCGCGGATCGATGTCTGTTTGAGGTGGTATGGGGGTGACAAGAGCATCCATACCACCTCTTCAACTCCATGCGTCCATGATATCAGATGTGGTGGTAGAAGATCAATAAAACGTGTCACAAAACTATTTTAAGGGAATGATAAACCATGACATCCTCAGAAGGTGATGCCATCGAGGGGGCTCACGCCCTGTTAGGCGAGTACGAGCAGTTTCTCTCAGGCAAAGCGCAGGGCACAATGGAGGCCTATCTGCGGACGGCGCGTCAGTTGATGGGATGGCTTGCCCAGCGCCCTGACAACCAGGGACGGTTTCAGCCGCTGCAGTTGACGCAGACGGCGGTTGAGTCGTACCTGGCGTACTTAGAGCAGGAGGGATTCAGTCTCAACCACCGCGCGCGCGTGAAATCGAGTATCAGCACCTTTGCCAATTTTCTGATCGAGGAGAAAGGGCTGCTCCAACGCAACCCGACACGCAGCATCGAGCTTCCTCCGGTGCCGCTGCTCGCTCCTCCATTGCTCTCGCATGAGCAGCGCTCCATCCTGCGTTCTTTGGTCGATCAAGATCAAGATCGACGCGGGGCTGCTCTCTTCGCGCTGGGCTACTGGGCCGGCTGCCGGGTCAGCGAGCTCTCCTGGCTGCAGATGGCCTATACCCACGTGAGTCCACAGGAGGGATGGCTCCAGGTGGGCGATCAGGGGGGCAAAGCGCGGGAGATCGATCTGCTGAAGCAGGCCCGCCAGCCGCTCTATGACTACTTGCAAGCCACTGTTGACACCCCGCGCACCTATGTGTTTCTCTCGCAACGCAGCGAGCGCTTGACCGAAGAGGGCATCTACTACTGGTTCCGCACGCTCAAGGCCCAGGCCACAACGGGCCAGTGGGGAGTGATTGCGGAGATCACTTTCAATGACTTGCGGCACGACTTCGCCCAGCGGGCACACGAGGCGGGGTGGGCAATGGAAGAAGTGGCCTACTATATGGGGGAGGGCACCAGGGTAGGGGCGCCTGCTCTCCAAAGCACCATCCCCTCCACACAGACCAGCCGGGAGCAACTCAAACACAAGCTCAACAACGTCAAAGGATAGATAGGGTCTCGCACCGGTGAGCAACCTGCGCATTTACAATCCTTGTTCACCTGAAGGCGAAGCTAAGATGCTTTCAATAGTTGACAAAAACTCGTCGCGGTCGAACGGGTTCACCACCACGGCGAAAAGCCCTCGTTGTTTGATGTCATCTCCTGCCGATTCCAAACAGGCATCTATGATGAGAGCAGGAACAGCTTCAAGCTCTTTTCGCACATGAAGTCGGTCATAAAGTTGAATGCCATTCATGTCGGGGAGGTGGTAATCCAGCAGAAAGAGCTGCGGCTTCACGTGCTGAGTAAAGTGCAATGCTGCCAACCCATTGGTGGCCCAGAAAATATGGTAGGGTGTCTCTTGTGAGAGCAGGCGCAAAAATAGCTGCGTGGTGGCGTGCTCATCCTTGACAAAGAGAATAGACGTAATGACAGACACTCCCTTGCGCGGAAATGGTGCTGTGTCTTGCAGCATAGTATAACTCCTTTCTTCACCCACACAAAGCATTATACATCGTAGATGCTGCAATGTCAAGTATTTATATCTTTTATCTACTATTTATGTGAAACGAATTATATTTTTCGTGAGAGAAGATGCTGCACGAGCATTTCAAACTCCGCCTTTGGTCCTGTTTGCCCCATCAATCATGCCATGCAGGTGCGCTGCGGCATGTTCAATGTCATCATATTTATATTGTCCGGCCCGGCTCTCTGCCGACAGCACTCCACAGCGGTGAACCTTTTCAAAATCGCCGTAGGGAAATTTATACCTGCCCTTGGTATCTTCATCCTCTGCCGTATCGATGCCTAAATACCATTTCCCATATTCACCAAAGCCGTGCGCTTTCAGATACTCGTTCTCATCCTGTGCGGACGGCTGGTGCTCGCTCCACATGTCTCTCTCATCGAAGACAAAGGCTCCCTGCTCTATCAGTTTGATTGCATATTCAAATGCCCGGTTATTCAGTTTGACTGTCATGGCTCAAATCTCCTTTTTCAATCTCAGTCAAGGCGAACTCTCTTTTGTCAATCCGAAGTCAATCCCTTTTCATTGAGGATGTTCCACACTTTCTCCGGTGTGATGGGCATATCAATATGCCGTATGCCCACGTGGGCCAGGGCATCAACGACGGCATTGACAATCGCCTGTGGTGATCCAACTGTGGGAGACTCCGCGACTCCCTTCGCGCCGATAGGATGATGCGGTGATGGCGTTACGGTCCTATCCGTCTCCCAGCGCGGCGCCTCCATCGCGGTAGGCATCAGGTAATCCTGGAAATTCCCGCCCCGGATGTTACCATCCTCATCGTAGGAGAGTTCTTCATACATCGCCGGCGCGAGCCCTTGCGTCAGACCACCGTGTACCTGTCCCTCGACGATCATTGGATTGATGACCGTGCCGCAGTCATCTACCGCCATGAAACGCCGGATATGTACCTCTCCCGTCCCCCGGTCGAGGTCAACGACACAGATATAGCTGCCAAAGGGATAGGTGAGGTTAGGCGGGTCGTAGTAGTTGACGGCCTCCAATCCCGGCTCAAGGTACGGCGGGCAGTTAGTGTAGGCCGCAAACGCTAACTACCTCCAGGAGATACGCCGCGATCTTCCTGGCTTTGTCGCGCACTTTGCGCGCCGCCATCGCCGTCGCCGCCCCAGCAACAGGGGTGCTACGACTGCCATAGGTACCCAGTCCATAGGGAGCAGTGTCAGTATCGCCATGCTCGATATCGACGTCGTCGGGCGACAAGCCCAGTTCGGCGGCGATGATCTGGGCAAAGGTGGTTTCGTGGCTGTGCCCCTGCTGCTGTACCCCGATACGCGCCAACGCTTTGCCTGTAGGATGGACGCGAATTTCGCAGCTATCGAACATCTGGATGCCCACGATATCGAAATGTTTACCAGGGCCAGCGCCGACAATCTCAGTAAAGGATGAGATGCCGATGCCCATGAGCTCACCGCGTGTCCGCTTTTCTGCCTGCTCGCGGCGCAATCCTGCGTAATCGATCTTCTTCATCGCCAACTTGAGCGCCGCCTCGTAGTTCCCACTGTCGTAGGTCCAGTTCAGTGCGGAGCGATAGGGAAAGGCTTCCGGCTTGATGAAGTTCTCTAAACGAAGCTCAGCCGGATCTTTCCCCAGGTCGCGTGCCAGGGTGTCCATCAGGCGCTCGATCAAAAACGAGGCCTCGGTGACGCGGAAGGAGCAGCGATAGGCGACGCCGCCAGGGGCTTTGTTGGTATGCACAGCATCGACCTCGACAAGAGCGTGCTTGAAATCGTACGAGCCTGTGCAGATATGGAACAGGCCGGCCGGGAACTGCCTTGGCTGCGCTGCGGTATGAAATGCGCCATGATCAGCGAGTGTGTGCACGCGCAGCGCCTGGACGTTGCCTGCTTTGTCGGCGGCAATTTCCGCGTGAATGTGGTAATCACGGGCGAAAGAGGTGCTGCTCAGATTCTCTGAACGGTCTTCGATCCACTTGACCGGTTTGCCAGTCTTGAGCGAGGCCGCAATGGCACAGAGATACCCTGGATAGAGGGGGACTTTGTTCCCGAAGCCTCCCCCGACATCCGGGGAGATGACACGAATGCGGTGCTCTGGAAGGCCGGTGACCCAGGCAAAGATGGTGCGATGCACGTGCGGCGCTTGCGAGGTCAGCCATACGGTAAGTTTCCCCGTCGCCGCGTGATAGTCCGCGATACAGCCACAGGTTTCAATCGGTGCTGGATGGATACGTGGAATGTAGATGTCCTGCTTGACGACGACGCCGTTGACCGCAGAGTCGGCAAAAGCGGCATCGGTCGCCTACCTCCCAGTGGTAGATCTGGTTTGTCGGCTGTTTGTCCTTTTTATCGGGACGCAAGAGCGGCGCGTCGGGATCGAGCCGATGGGGATAACGCGCTGGCCGCCAGGTCCCTCGGCGACGACAAGGGCAACCTCCTGCATCTGGTAGAGTACGCGCTCTACAGCCAACACAATTTCTGTATCACCCGGGAGCGTCGGCATCCAGTTCAGTCCAGCAGCCTCCAGGTCCTTGCCTGTAATAACCGTTACTACGCCTGGAACCTGCAGAGCTTGACTGCTATCGATGTGCTTGATCAGCGCATGGGCAGAAGGACTGCGCACAATAGCGCCATAGAGCATGCCGGGCAGTTGCACGTCATCGACATACTTGCCCTGCCCACGAATGAAGCGAGCATCTTCTTTCCGCTTGTACGCCTCTCCCAGGCCATGCGACTGTACCGCAGTGGACATTATTCGCCTCCCTCACCGGAGCCTGCCGGAACTTGCTCAGATGCACGCATTTTCTCAGCGGCATACTGAATGGCTTTGACTATGTTGACATAGCCAGTGCAACGACATAAATTGCCCGAGATGCCCTCGCGGATCTCCTGCTCTGTAGGATTGGGGTTGCGGCGCAAAAGCGCTACTGCGGTCATCATCATACCAGGAGTACAGTAGCCACAATGCAGGCCGTGTTCCTGGTGGAACCCATCCTGGATGGGATGCAGTTTCCCCTGCTGCTCAAGCCCCTCAACAGTCTGGATCTGGCGACCGTCAGCTCGCACGGCGAACATGGTGCAGGACTTGGTGGCCTTGCCATCAACGAGGATCGTGCACGCGCCACAAGAGGTGGTGTCGCAGCCAATATGGGTACCGGTCAGATGCAAACTATCACGTATCCAGTGGACGAGCAGCATGCGAGCATCGACATCATCCTCGTAGAGGGTGCCGTTAATAGTGACGCGGATATGATGCTTGCTCATACTTATTCTCCTCCGGTGGCACGAGCAAGCGCTTTTCGCAGCGCACGAACGCAGAGCGTCCGGACCATTGCGCGCTTGTACTCGGCGCTACCACGCCTATCGCTTCCAGGCTGCGAGGCGGTTGCAGCGAGATCAGCAGCCTGATGAATATGGGCATCGTCTAAGGGCTTGCCAAGCAGCGCCTGTTCAGCATCCCTGGCCTTGATGGGAGCAGGTCCAACATTGGTGAGACCAATGCCCGCGTACGTAACAAGTCCGTTAGGGTCGAGCGTTAGAGAGGCGGCCACACCCGCGATAGCATAATCGCCAACTTTACGTTCGAGTTTGAAATACGCGCCACCACTACGCTCAGCGGGAGTGGGAATGCGAATCTCTGTCAGGATCTCGTTGG
>VBHV01000595.1 GCA_005881995.1 Chloroflexota bacterium
GGGATAACCTGGATAACCCGCGCGCCGTGGAAGCGTGGCACGCCATGAACACCTGGGTCACCGATCTCATCGACATGTCTGGGGGCGTGTTCCGCCAGCTCATCGGGGATCTGTACCGCAAGAACAAACTTATTGAGGGCAAAATGGTGCTGCGCGGCGAGCGCGTGGATCTGAGCCGTATCCGTGCCAACCTGCTCAACGTGATTGCTGTGGCGGACCACATCTCGCCGCCCTGCCAATCGGAGAGTATCATGACGAAGGTCAGCAGCAAGGATCAGCTCTTGCTGAAGGTGAAGGGTGGCCATATCGGCATGATGGCCGGCAGCGGCGCGCAGAAGTTCACCTGGCCACATATTGAGGAATGGCTCATCGCCCGCTCGGATTGACACAGCTTGCAGGTTTGCTCATCTCTACCGCCGGGCGTTCATTCTCATGTGCCCCGTTTTCATGATGTGCCAGGGCGTGGCCAAGTCTGCGCCCTGGCACACTATTCTATTATGCCTTCGCTTCTCTGCTCATGTAGTCGTTGATTTCGTTCATGAGCATCTCCTGGACCTGATCGATACTCTGGTTGCCATCCACCACCCTCAACTGGTGCTGCTCCCGATAGTAGTCGAGCACCTGGGTGGTTTGATTGAAGTAGATCACCAGCCGTCTGCGCATCGCTTCTCCGGCATCGTCAGCACGTTGATAGAGCTTACTTCCATCCAGATCACATCTATCGGCCACCTTTGGCGGGCGAAATTTGGTGTGATAGACATGTTGATTGGCCTGGCAGAAGAACCTGCCTGCAAGCCTCTGGAGTAACTCCTCGCGCGAAACCTTCAGGTAGATTGCCAGGTCGAGCTGTCGATTGAGGCGTTGAAGTTCAACATCCAACGTCTGTGCTTGTGCGAGCGTACGTGGAAAGCCATCCAATACGACACCTTGAATGCTCTCAGGTTCTTCAATGTGGCGAATCACCATCGGGATGGTGATCTCGTCGGGAACCAGTTCGCCCAGATCCACATAGCGCCGGGCTTTTAACCCAAGTTCAGACTGCTCTTCAAAGGCTTTGTGGAACAGGTCTCCACTGGCAATATGCCGGAGTGAGAGAAGTTGAGAAAGCTTCTCTGCCTGTGTCCCTTTACCTGCCCCTGGGGGCCCAATTAAGAGAATATCCATTTCTTTCCTCTTTTTCTTCCAGAACAGGTGAGTACTTCCCACTACCTTATTATGACACATCACCAGTACAAGGCTTGCTATTTTCGGTTGCGCTTCAACTGATAGTCATGTCGTTCGCGCCCGATATGACCGTGAGCGAACATGGCTGCGATACGCACGCCTGGGATCCGTTAAGCTGGCGCTTCAGGTGAGGGCGAACGGAAGCGTCTCAGCAATCGCTCACCCACCGAGCATACATGCCACCAGAGCACATGTTCGTCCTCTGCCTGAAGGCTTAGCGAGTGCCTCATAGGAGAAATAGACCTCACTCAGGCGACAAACCCCAGCGCTCTGGTGAGCGCCACAGGCTGGAGAGGATCAGCTCGCGGATGAACAGCAGCTCCTTCGGCAACCGGTCGTACAACTTCACAAATAGCTCCTCGTGTGAGAGCAACTCGCGCTGCCATGCGTCGCGGTCAACCGACATCAACTCGTTGAACTGCTCGCGCGTGAAGTCCTCCATGCCGCGCCAGTCCAGGTCCTCGTAGCGCGGCATCCAGCCGATTGGGCTTTCAATGCTGACCGCGTGGCCACGCGCCCGCTCGACGATCCACTTCAGGATGCGCATATTCTCACCGAAGCCCGGCCACAGGAAATGGCCCTCCGCATCGCGCCGGAACCAGTTCACACAGAAGGATCGCGGCGGATTCGGCAGATGCCGTCCGAAGTTCAGCCAGTGATTGAAGTAATCTGCCATGTGGTAGCCGACGAACGGCAGCATGGCGAACGGGTCGCGGCGCACCTGGCCGATTTTGCCGGCAGCTGCGGCAGTCATCTCCGAGCCCATGGTGGCTGCAGCATAGACTCCGTAGTTCCAGTTGAACGCCTGGTAGACCAGTGGCACCGTGTCCGAGCGCCGACCGCCAAAGATAAACGCCGAGACCGGGACACCCTGGGGGTCGTCGGCTGCCGGGTCAATCACCGGGCACTGGCTGATCGGCGCGGTGAAGCGTGCGTTGGGATGCGCAGCGGGGTGTCCGCTGGCGGGCGTCCAGTCCTGGCCCATCCAGTCGATAAGGTGCGCTGGCGATGTCTTCGTCATGCCCTCCCACCACACGTCGCCGTCGTCGGTCAGTGCGACGTTGGTGAAGATGGTATTGGTGCGGATTGATGCCATCGCGTTGGGGTTGGACTTCTCGCTCGTGCCGGGTGCAACACCAAAGAAGCCAGATTCGGGGTTAATGGCGTACAGCTGTCCGTCCGTCCCTGACTTGATCCAGGCGATGTCGTCGCCGACGGTCGTCACTCTCCAACCCTCCTCTAGAAAGGCCGGGGGCGGGATGAGCATAGCGAAGTTGGTCTTGCCGCAGGCGCTGGGGAACGCGGCACAGACATAGGTCTTTTCGCCTTGCGGATTCTCGACGCCCATGATGAGCATGTGCTCGGCCAGCCAGCCCCTCGTCGCGCGCAAGCACCGAGGCGATGCGCAGCGCGAAGCACTTCTTGCCCAGCAGCTGCACGGCCACGCTACGTCCTGCTGGCCGGGCGCAAGCGGGGCACCAACCGAGTGCATGCACGGGACGAAGTCGCCATGCTCTCCCAGCACATCATGCACCGCGCGGCCCATGCGGGTCATGATGCGCATACTCACGGCAACGTAGGGCGAATCGGTCAGCTCGACCCCGATGTGGGCGATCGGCGAGCCGAGCGGCCCCATACTGAACGGGATCACGTACATGGTTCGCCCGCGCATGCAGCCGTCGAACAGGCCGCGCAGCGTCTCTTTCATTTCCTTGGGGTGGACCCAGTTGTTGGTCGGGCCTGCGTCGGTTTTGCTCAGGGAGCAGATAAAGGTGCGGTCCTCGACGCGCGCCACATCGCTGGGGTCGGAGCGGGCCAGGAAGCTGTTAGGCCGCAGTACGGAGTTGAGCCGGATGAAAGTGCCGGATTCGACCATCTGCTCGCACAGGCGGTCGTACTCCTCTTGCGAACCGTCGCACCAGTGGACCCGCTCGGGCTTGCATAATCCAACCATCTCTTGAACCCAGGCACGCAGCTTCGTATTGGTGACATAGCTCGGGATGTCCATGAGAACCTCCAATGAGTCATAGTGAAAATACACTTTGGGGCAGGGTCTATGTTTCCCTCAACAATAGAGCACGCGCTTCACAAAAGTCTCACAAAGACCTTGCTCCCTATCACAAATCCATCACGATGCGCCTTCTCTCCTAAAGAAGGTGCCATCTGGCATGCTCATTGTAGTCGATGCGCGTGCAGCCCTGCAAGTTGAAGAAAAGCTATGGCTGTTCTTTCACGCCGACAGCGTGCGATTAAACTGCACCGTCAAATAGATTGACATTGTCGTAGTAATATGCTACTTTTGTTTCGTGACCGGAATTGATAAAGGAGGAATAAAGTGAATCAGGCGCGCGATGAACTTGAGCGCGAGGTGTTGACGCAATACCGGGCGTTAGGACGCTCACTCAAGGCGACCTCAGAGCCTCGCTGGATGGAAATCGACCTCACGCTTCCTCAGCTCCGTACGCTGCTCGTGCTGGCCGAGGAGGGGCCGCTGGTTATCGGACAGATTGCACAGCGGTTGGGGATAGGGTTATCGACAGGCGGGCACCTCGTTGATCGCCTGGTACAGGCTGGCCTGGCGGATCGCACGGAAGACGCCGGGGACCGCCGCCGTACCGTAGCGCGGCTGACTCCAAAGGGGGAAGACCTGTATGCGCGTCTCCTCAATCGCACACAGATGATGCAGAGCATAATTCAGAAGATGCGCGAGGACGAACTAACCTCCCTCTTGCAAGGGCTACAAGCAATCAGGCGTGTGATCGAAGAGGAGGACTACAGGGCTCATGCAGGGATTGAACCAGGACAGACACTTCAGGAAATTGATCAAGAAATTGAGAACGTGAAATAGAGCCCGTTCATTTCGCCTGAATGCGAAGCATCGTTGGCTAGATGCATTACAAGGATAAAGGAGGAACGTAATTCAATGGCGCAAACATCAGTCGGGTCCACGACCCTCACCGCTCAAGAGCCTCAATCGCTCAGCGCGACCGTCAGTCGCCAACGACTCGTTTCAATTCTGATCGGTGTGTTGCTAGGCATGCTGCTGGCTTCGCTCGATCAGACAATCGTCGGCACTGCTCTGCCGCACATCGTTGCCAACCTGGGCGGCCTTGACCACTACGCCTGGGTTGTCACAGCTTACCTGCTCGCCTCGACGGTTTCGGTGCCGATCTACGGCAAGCTCTCCGACATCTACGGCCGTCGCTTATTCTTCATAACAGGTATGGTCATTTTCCTGGTCGGCTCGGCCCTGGCGGGCACCAGCCAGAACATGACCCAGTTGATCATCTATCGCGGCATCCAGGGCCTGGGAGCTGGAGCGATGATGCCCATTGCCCTGGCCATCATCGGGGACATCTTCCCGCCAGCTGAGCGCGGTAAGTGGCAGGGGTTGATTGTGGCGGTCTTCGGCCTTTCCTCGATTATCGGGCCGACCCTGGGCGGGTGGATCACGGACAATTGGGGCTGGCGCTGGGTCTTCTACGTGAACATGCCTGTGGGTGCCATCGCTATTCTGACGGCCGGGTTCGTGCTGCCGAAGGCTTTGCGCCGCGTGCAGCATAAGATCGACTACCTGGGCGCTATCACACTGGTGGCGGGTGCGCTTCCCTTGCTGCTGGGGTTCTCATGGGCCGGTACGCAGTACGACTGGAACTCGTGGCAGGTCATTCTCATGTTCGTCATTGCTGTGGTGATGCTTACCATCTTCTTCTGGTTGGAGATGCGTAGCTCCGAGCCGATCATCAGTCCCCGCCTCTTCAAGAACAGCATCTTCCTGATCTCGGTCATCTCGACCTTCCTGGTCAGCGCCGGCATGTTCGGGGCCATCCTGTTCCTGCCCCTATTCGTACAGGCTGTGCTTGGCAATAGCGCCACCAATTCTGGCTACATCCTGGGAGGACAACTCCTCTCGCGTACCGGCCGCTACAAGATACTGGCGATCATTGGGTTCGCCGTCGCTGCTGTTGGTATGTTCCTGCTCTCCCGCATGACGCCGACTACCACTGAAGGCGAGATCGTGCGCAACATGGTTGTGACCGGCCTGGGGATCGGTGTGATGATGAGCCTCTTCACCATCGTCGTCCAGAACGCCTTCCCGTACCGGCAGCTTGGTGAAGTCACAGCCACGCTGACCTTCTTCCGTTCTATCGGCTCAACCATCGGTGTGGCTGTTATGGGCTCGATCATGACCAATGATTTTCAGAGTACGCTGCAGAGCAACCTCCCCCCGGCGCTGACACGACTTATCCACGCGAGCGGTCAGTCCCAACTCAATCCGCAGGCGCTGCTGGATCAAAGCACATTTGTACAGCTTCAGCACAGCTTCGCGCGGTTCGGCGCGCAGGGGATAGTTCTTTTCCACCAGTTCATCGAAGCGATCAAGGTCAGCCTCTCAAGCGCCATCACCGAGGTCTTCTTCCTGGGCTTCATCATTATGCTGCTAGGCTTGTTCGCGTGTCTCTTCCTGCGCGAAATCCCGCTGCGCAAGGCCCACAACGCGCCAGTGGCACAGGCACCCTCGTCCAACACGAATAGCAGTCGGGCCTTGCTCGGCTTGACACTGGCATTGATGGCACGCGAGGCCCAGAAGCCTGATGCCGATCCCCATGTCCTGGCAACACTCTCCAATGCCGTGAATGGGCGCTATCCCCATACCTGGAGCGATGAGGATTGGAAGTGGAGGCGGACAAAACAACGACATACAGGCAGCACAAGTAGTGCCGTCCGAGGCGAGCGATGCGCTCCCTGGCGGCTTTGTCGGATAAGGTACGTATGTAGCGTGAGCGTACATTCCTGGAAGAAACGCAAAACATGGAGGTTTCACACGTGCGAACAACGCATTTCACTCTTAGCAAGTACATCTGTGGAATGGTAGCCAGTCTCATCATTTTCCTGGCCGGAGGATGGTTGGTCCTGGCACCATTCGCGCTCGGCTACCAGCCCTATGGCGCTAGTTGGGATAGCCAGACGACCAACGACTTCGCGACCGGCATTCCCGTTGCGGTGCTGGCCCTCGTAAGCTTTGCCTTCTTTTTCGTCTCGCTGCTCGGTTCATTGCGCGCCGCTGGAATACTCGTGGCCCGCCAGCGTCCACAAGCACAGGCTGCGGTAGCGACCCAGGTACCTGCTGCGGTGCCGTCGGTCCCGGCGACGCAACAAAGCGATCTTGATCGAACGCTATCCACGCTGGCGGCAGCGCTTGCTGCCGATTTGACGGCCCGTCGCCAGGCAGGCAGCAATCAACTAAATCAAGTCAGCGATCAATCGACTGATCAAGCAATGAATAGCAGGAGGGATGCGTGATGAGCTGACAGGCATCTGGGTTGCCATCTCGCCTTTTGTTATGACGACGCAGCCCTCTGGACAACACTGGATTGCTTCGACGGTCAATAACGTCGTGATTGGAACCATTTTGATAGTGGTGTCGCTGTTCGGAATCCTGGGCTACCTGGTGTTCGCGTTGCGCGATCTGCTTGCCGAGGCGCAAGCACGCCAGGAGGTGGCAGAGCACACATCTCCTTCGGGAGAGTAATAGCCCTTTGCTCTGTTTGTTGTCGACGCAAGCGCGTGGTGGGGTCTCTCCTCGCCACACGCTTACTCATTATCTAGAAGTCAACGATGCTACTCCGGGCATTTTTTGGTGATCAAAATGGTTACTACTAGTAAATAGAAGTATAGCGTGAGTGTTACCTTGTCTTCGCATCGGAGTATATTTAATGCATCGTCTTCATTTGAATCCTAAAGTGAGTGTGAGTGTTGTCTTCGTCGCTGCTTTGTTCATGAGCATCATGGATACGACGATCGTCAATGTGGCCCTGCCTTCGCTGGGGCGTGAGTTACATACCCCCAGTACCGCTCTCGACGCGGTCGTAGTTGGATATTTGATCAGCCTGGCAGCCGTCATCCAAGCTTCTGGATGGTTGGGTGACTGCTGGGGCACCAGGCGTATATTCCTGCTGGCGCTGGCCCTCTTCAGCATAGCGTCGGCCCTGTGCGGCCTGGCTCCTAACTTCCCCCTGCTGGTCGGCTTCCGGGTCCTGCAAGGCATCGGCGGTGGTGCGCTCACGCCAGTCGGAACTGCCATGCTGTATCGAACGTTTCCGCCGGCGCAACGCATCCAGGTCTCACGCATCCTCATCATCCCGACCGTGCTTGCCCCCGCCCTCGGTCCAGTGATTGGAGGTCTGCTGGTGGATCAGTTGTCGTGGCGCTGGGTCTTCTTCGTGAACGTGCCAATTGGCATAGTCACCTTGCTCTTCGGTCTGCTCTTCCTGCAAGAGCATCGCGAACCGGCCGCCGGGCGCTTCGACCTGGCAGGCTTTCTGCTGGCCGGGATTGGCCTGGCACTCGTCACCTATGCATTGAGCGAGGGGCCGTCTGCTGGCTGGACTTCGACCAGCATCGTGAGCAGCGCTCTCGTGGGTCTGGTCGTACTGGTCGGTTTCGTGGTCGTTGAGCTGCGGACGCGAGAACCGATGGTTGACCTGGGCCTGTTCGGTAATCGGCTGTTCCGCAGCTCCAACCTGGTCTCGATGTTCTCGAGCGCGGGTTTTCTAGGGGTCCTCTTCGCCGCTCCACTCTTCCTTCAGGAGGCACGCGGGGCCTCAGCGCTCACGTCAGGGCTGACGACGTTTCCCGAGGCACTTGGAGTGGTACTCTCTACCCAGCTTGTGGCCCGAATCTATCCCAGGGTTGGGCCGCGTCGGCTCATGGCAGCTGGACTCACCGGTGTAGCGATTGTGATGGCTCTCTTGAGCCTGATAGAGAACGATACTTCGCTCTGGTTGATGCGGGCACTGCTGTTTCTTATCGGGGCAGGCACGGCCTATGCGATGCAGCCAGCGCAAGTCGCCGCTTTCGCGACCATCTCGTCTGCCTCGACCGGAAGGGCCTCGGCGCTCAACAACGCACAGCGGCAGGTAGGTGCCGCCCTCGGTGTCGCGGTGTTGAGTACTATCATCAGCCTTGCAGGACCAACCTACCGGAGTACGGCCGGGGCGACAGTGCC
>VBHV01000596.1 GCA_005881995.1 Chloroflexota bacterium
GCCGTTTACCGGGGGTTTTGGAAAAGCACTGGTTGGTGATGGCATCAGAACTGGTCGGCCTATTAGGTATTATCTCTCGCTTAAAGAAAAAATTCAGAGCGCGTCAGACTCAATAATTGCATTGGTAATAGCGTACGGGGTCGCACTTTTTAGCCGTTGCGTCCCGAGCCCTGATGCGACGATATTACAGGTGGCACATACGAAGTAGGAGGGGAAACAGCTCATGCGCAGGCAGTTAGGGATAATCGTTGCCGCATCTTTCTATTACAGTGGGCTAGTAAAGCTGGCTCGTTGGCACACAGAACGCTCAGGGCCAGGCCTGGTGATCCTGAATTACCACCGGGCGAGCGGAGGCGACTTGCGCCGACACCTGCTCTACCTGCGCCGCCACTATCGCTTGCTGCACCTGGAGGCGGCGTTGGAAGAACTCTACGCGCCGCACAAGGAAAAGAAAGGCGATCTAGATCGACGCACTCCATTGGTATTGACCTTCGATGATGGCTATCACGACAACTACACGCACGCCTTCGCGTTGGCCTGCGAGTTGCAGGTGCCCATCACCATCTTCCTCATCCCGGGTTATATTCAGAGTGGCGAGCACTTCTGGTGGTTGGAGGGCAAACGCCTGGCGAGCAACGCACAGATGAGCGAAGTCACCATTGATGATCGCACCTACTATCTGGGAAAGACGGGAGAGCAAAGAGCTTTGGCGCTGGCTATCGACACGCGGTTACGCCATGCAGGCTCAGTGAAGGAGCGTGAAGCATTCCTGGCATCTGCACGCGAGCTATTAGGGGTGACTGAGGGTGTCATAGTGGAGGGAGAGATCGAACGGTGTTTGACGTGGGCAGAGGTGCACGAGATGGAAGAGAGCGACTGGGTTTCTTTTGGCGCACACACCATGCATCACCCCATCCTGGCCTACCTGGCAGACCCGCAGGAAGTTCAGCACGAGGTCCAGGAGTGCCGCACGCTACTCGAGCAGCAGTTGGGCCACCCGGTGCGCACCTTCGCCTATCCGGTTGGCAAACCCGAACACATCGGCGAACACAGCCTGTGTGCGGTGCAGGCGGCAGGCTTCACCTGGGCCGTCACAACTATGCATGGCACAAACACTCGACAGAGCGACCCGCACCTACTCCGGCGTGTTTTAGGTGATGTGAGCCGTCATTGGCTGGTGATGGCGGCAGAAACTTCTGGCGTGTGGCATTTGTTCTCCCCCCTGTGGAAGAAAAAAAGTGCCGTATCCGCCGAGAGAGATAAAGCCTCCTTGACAAAACCAGTAGCCCCACTCGCTCATTATGAGCAAAACTGAGGAAAAAATTCATGAAAGATACTTTAAACGATCCTCCTTGCAACAGTGCGCAGTTGCAAGTTGCTCACTCTAATGAGCACGGAAACCTTGATTTCCAGCTAGAGAATCCCAAATTGACGTATCACGCGCTAGTACTTGATGCAATTTTACGACAATCTCTGGTCACAGTTCGCTCGCTAGGTCGCCGGGGGCTGAGGGTTGCCGCTGCGGAGGCCTCTAACAAATTGGGGGGGGTAAGCACTCCGCCTACCTTCTCTTCACGCTGGTGCCAACAAAAATTTATCGCCCCATCATATGAGCAAAGCACGGAACCATTTCTTACATACCTGGAACAAATGCTCGATCAGACTGGTGCACGAGTACTGATTACTTCATCTGATGGTACTCTCGCGCTGATCCGCCAACACCGTAAGCAACTTGAGCGACGGGTAGCCGTTGCGCTGGCAAAAGATCCCGCTCTGGGAATAGCGATCAACAAAGACCAGACGTTAGAGATTGCCACTCAATTGGGAATTGCCGTCCCACGAGGAGTAAAAGTGGGATCGGTGAACGAGGTTTCGGCAGCATTGCACGAGATCGGCCTGCCTGCAGTAATCAAGCCAATCGAGTCATGGTTATGGGGCGAGCAACAAGGCGCAAGGCTGGCATGTAAACTCGTAACAACCTCTGAAGAAGCGCGACGTGCAGTAGAAGAGCTGACACGTTTGGGCGGCAGCACACTTTTCCAGCAATTCCTTTCGGGCAGGCGCGAGGCTGTGAGTTTCATGTATGCAAATGGTGAAATGTATGCAGGTTTTGCTCAATGGGCTAAGCGTACTCAGCCACCACTCGGTGGTACATCCGTGCTACGCCAGGGTATAGCCATCCCGGCGGACATTGGCGATCAGGCAGAGCATTTAGTTCGTGAAATCGAGTTGGAAGGCTATTCAGAGATAGAGTTTCGCCGCGACAGCAATGGAACGCCCTACCTGATGGAAATCAATCCCCGCCTCTCAGCTTCGGTTGAAGTCGCGGTACGAGCAGGAGTTGATTTCCCTTATCTTCTTTATCAATGGGCAAATGGCGACCCGATCGATCATGTCAAAGGCTATCGAGTGGGAGGCTGGATGCGCTATCTGGAGGGTGATATTTTAACGACGATGCAAACACTGTCGCAGCGCGGCAGGCCAGGAGTCCAGCCCCCGGCTCAGGCGATACTTGATTTCTTTCTCACGTTCTTCAAGCCTATGGGCTATGACTATATGGATTGGAAGGACCCTCGGCCGACCTGGACAGCAACGACAGGTTTTGCAAGTTACATCGTGAGACGGTTGGGAAGAAGTTTTTCAAAGAGGTAATCTCGATAATCAGGTTGCTGGTTGTGCAGAAACTGCAGGGATCTATATCTACTCATTAAGTGGATGAGGAGGACTGAAATTTGCGAAAGCTCATACTAGTATTTATTGCGGCCTGTTTCTACTACGGTGGGGGGGTGATGCTTGTC
>VBHV01000597.1 GCA_005881995.1 Chloroflexota bacterium
TATATAGCAAACGCTGTATTCCAGGGGAGCTGGAATGATGATGACGCGGGCAGTGGCTGGATCACAAAAGGGAGCATCCGGCGCGCCGAACTGGGTCACAAGCGATTCGTTCATATAGTCGTAAACCTCTTTCTTTTTAGCGCACCGCCGTTCTAGCCAGGCGGGCGTTCATGGCTTCGTCGTAGCGTGCCGGGTCAGGCGAGGCTGGCCGCAGCGAGCGGTTTCCGCGCACGACAAAATGTGATTCGATATCGTCGGTCTGGAATATCTCCCTGGCAAAGGCAATAGCCTCTTCCTGGCTAAATTCTTTACAAGAACAGATGTCGATATCAACTTCGCCATACTCAGGCCACGCGTGTAAACTGATATGGCTCTGGGCAATCACTACAAAGCCGGAAAGACCAGCATCCAGCGGATTGGACGTTTCAATCTGGTACAGGTGAACTGGACTGACCTTTTCCATATCCACACGGGCGGGATATTCGTCCAGTGCACGCCTCACCAGGCTCTCATTCTCCAACAGTTGTCGATTGCAACCGTAAAGCTCTAACATTAAATGTACAAGCATCTTACCTACCTCCTCGTTGTTGCAGGTCTGCAAGCCACTGCCCACAGCATCGCAGGATGTCTCCAGGCGTGCAAAAGACACACCAGTAATACATTATACATTAGATTGTCAAGCTAATGGGTAGAGGAAGTGAAGCTGCGCGTATCTAATAGCCAGCCAGCTTCAATCTAATGGCAAGCGTAAGTACACCTAATAGCCAGCATACTTGTGCATTAGATTCAATGCTGCTTCGGTTTAAAGTCTGTTCGCTTTGCCCGCAGAGTAGGCTTCTTTCAACTCTTGTAGCAGCGCTGTGCGCCTGGCATAAAGTTCCTTGCGAGGTCGCGGGCCAGCTTTACTCACGGCATAAGCGGTAAGTAGCGGCAGCGCGATAGTCGAATCCCCGTAAATGACGACAGTGCTGTTGAGTTGATCGGGCTTGATCTTACCCCAGGAGACCGCCTCCGAGGGTGTTGCCCCGGACAACCCGCCCCAGTGCGGCGCATCGGCGGTAACCTGAATGAAATAATCATGTCCACCCTTCTGAATGCCCAGCACTTCCCACAATTGTGGCTGTGTCTGCAAGTAGAAGTTTTTGGGGCTGCCGCCGCCCAGGATAATCACACCGTTGAGCGTAGCATGATGCACAATAGCGGTTGTCTCGTTGACGTCCGCCAGTGGATCGAGTGTCAAGGCGCTGCCGTCTAGCGCGTGGCGGGCCACATTCATACCGATCGAAGAGTCACCCGGTGACGATGTGTAAATCGGTACGTTCCAGGCAGCAGCTTGCGCCAGTACGGAATATTCTGGATTAACGCCCACTTTCAGCAATTGCATTCCGAGGTGGTGATGCAGTTCCGACGTTGAAATGGGCCGCTGCGGCAGACTCTTCAAGCATTCTCGCACGAAAGCGTCGGTATCAAGCAGCACCTTGTCAGCAAAAAGAATGTCATAAATACGAATGACGCCCTCTTCTTGAAGTTTGGTATCGTCCAGGCGGAAATCGCCGCGATGCATTGCCATCGCCAGCGCGTAGTGCATATCGTGATAGAGGTTGGCGCCCGTGCTGATGATAAAATCGACGAAACCATACTCCATCAACGTAATCAGGCACCCTCCCAGACCCGCCGGTGTGAGCGCGCCTGCCAGCGTCATACCAATGGTCACGTCGTTCTCTGGCGCGAGCATTTCTTCGACGTAGAGACGCGCCGCCTCGTTCAAACGGGCCGCGTTATAGGCCTGGAATTGCGTGTCAATGAGTTCAGCTACCGTCATATTGGGTGTGACCCGGTGGGGTAAAATGCGCGCCCCGCTCAGGTACTCGCTCTGCGAGACATGATGTTCATGAGGTGAGTTGTGGGCCATCTATGTTCATCCTTTCACTACAACAACTCAGGTGAAATTTGGCAAAAGTTATTTTATTGTATCACCTGATAAGGACATCTACCCTTTTGCATTTGATATGAAAAATCTGATCTGGATGCTCGGATTTATTATAGTCGTTGTCACGATTGCCAGTATTGGACCGGCCTGGGGAGCGGCGCGAGTAAGAGTGGTACAGACTCTGCGTTATGAATAAAATGCTTGTTGGAACGTGCGTTTGGCTTGACTTTCGTGAAACAAGATGGTATGCTATGAGTGTTCCCAAGAAGGGACGCTCCAGGGAAGCAAAGAGACCCTGGCATCTGGCGAGAGGACTCGCATTGGTAATCCGAAAGGAGACTTTATGCAACCAATGAAGAAACCAATACGCCTTTTAGGGATGGTATTTCAGATCGACCAGTAGGGCCCGTGCAGGCGGGCAATCCGAGCCTCTGAGCTACTAGCCATTACCTGACTTAACCGCGTCTATATCTTGTTTGCACAGAATAGCCGGTCTTTTCGATGGCTTACGTCGCGGGTTGGCAGTGGTAAACAGAGGGACATTACTAAGGGCATATCTCTACAACTCGTGCCCCTCTATATGTAATAAATCTCGGTTGAACGTGACACGGGAGTTGTGCAGAAAAAAACACAGAGGGCCTGGATAAGCACTAATCCAGGCCCTACTGCTTTTTGGAAAACGGGGTCTATCCACTTTCCTCCTTGCTACCTCTTCTCCCTTTGAATGATTTATCCTTTCAGGTAGTCCGCAACTTCAAATCCGGTAGTCGATTATTCCTCATTCTATTGCATTACATGGTCAAACCCTGTATACTGGTGTGGAAGAGTTCTAAGGCTATCTCTACATTAGTATGTATGAATGCTTCATTAAAAGCATAGAGAGGTTGGGTGACCAATGACTTCGCAAAGCAAATCTGTCGGCTTTATCATTGCGGCAATCGGTGGGGGTTTGGGGCTTCTCGCCTTTTTTGCTATGCCCTTCATTGCCTATAGTATTATATCCCTCACAGGACAGCAGGTAGCCAGCCTGGCACAGCAGGCTTCGCAGTTGGGCAGTAGTGCAAATAGTGCGCAGGCCATCTTAGTCCTCTGGCTGGCACCTATAGTGGCTGGCATTATCATTCTGGTTGCTTTATTGCAGTTTCGCAGCTCGGTACAGTTCTCGGCAAAAAGAGCAGCCGCAGGCTGGCTGATTGCATTAGCCATTATCGGGATTGTCCTGTATGTAGGCATACTCGTCTATCTAAATTCACTCATTTCGTCCTCAACCTCCTCGTTCAGTTCTAACACACCATCAGTTTTTACCTTCATAGGCGCCGGATACTGGGTCTACCTCGTTTCAATGATCGCCGTTATTGTTGGCGCATCAATGGCGCTGTCGGGAAAGGCACAGGCGCAGGCAATCTCGGGGCCTCCGCCTGGTTCACCATCCTATCCCCCTTATGTGCCACCACAGCAGAACGCGTCTCAATACCCTCCGCAGTACCCGCCTTATCAACAGCCCTGGTCGCAGCAGCCACAACAGCCGCAGTATCCACCAACGGAGCGCGCGCCAGGTTCGCAATGGCCGCCGTCGCAGCCATATCAATAGGATGATGCATCGCATTGACGGTTAAGGGGGATTAATGAATGAGCAGATTTGGATAAATTTGCTTGATAATCTCTAGACAACCATGTTAATATGGAGTCTGTAATCGTAGTGGGCGTCCCAGAGAGAGGCGTAGTACTGTACAAAGCTCGTAATTGCCTCCTCTTGAGACGTTAAAGGGAAAGGTCAGGTTTGCTATGGATAAGTTGAAAGAACAAAGGTATCGCGGCTATGTTATTGCAGGTATTGGTGGTATTGTTGCTTTTATCGCTTTCTTCCTGCCTTACGTTTCGGTATCGGCTGTCATTATCAGTATTTCAGTCAGTGGATCACAAATTGGAGGATGGCTCTGGTTTGAGTTTCTGGCAGCGCTGGTAGCGATTGCAATACCCCTGGTACTCATTTACAGAAACAACGCTTTTGG
>VBHV01000598.1 GCA_005881995.1 Chloroflexota bacterium
TTCCTTATCCAGCTTGCCAACGAGACTGCGTCTCTAGCCTACGGCTCAGGCAAGCTGAAAGGAAGAGTGCTGCGCACTCAGGCAGGATGCAAGGTAGTCCTAATTGATTGACCGACCTCGATGGGCATGATAGACTGCTATACGCGAAGCATACGACATAGCATACCAATCATTCGTTTTTATAGATGTGATATTTTAAATTGAAAGGCAGGGTCCGGCTATGTGGACATCTACTATGGAGCTTAACCCCAGGCGTGTCATGCTCACGCGCTTGCTGGGGCTATTCTGGAATGGGGCATTTTTCTCTTCGTTCGCGCCGCTACAAGTGCAGAATGTACCCCGGCAATCATTGCCTGCTCAGAATTGGGTACGCGTGCGGAACCGTCTGGCGGGGATATGCGGCAGCGATCTCCACCTGATCTATACGGATGGCGATTTTCGCATTGCGCCTGCCGCGCTTCCTAACCATCAGCGCTCGTATCCCGGTCACGAGGTAGTAGGTGAAGTTATCGAAGTAGGCGAAGATGTGACGCAGCTGCGGGTGGGAGACCGGGTTGTGCTGCAAAACGGGCCGAATTGTCTCTCGACAGGGGCACATCAGATGTGTCGCTCATGCGCATCGGGCAACTATAATCTGTGCGAACAGGGACATCTCTCCGGCCCCGAGCCGATCGGCGGCGGCTGGAGTGAAGAGATGCTGCTGCATGAGCAGCAATTGTTCCGCGTTCCGCCGGATTTAAGCGACGAGCAGGCGGTGATGCTTGAGCCATCCGCCGTGGCAGTACACGCTGTTTTACGCCACCTGCCTCAGCCGGGCGAACATGTGCTGATTATCGGGGCAGGTACAATTGGGCTGCTTGTATTACAGGTGTTGCGCGCGCTTGCTCCACAGACGACGATCAGTGTGATGGCGCGTCATTCTTTCCAGATTGAGCAGGCCACCCGTATGGGTGCGGAATACATTCTCTACCCCCACGATACATACCAGAGCGTAAAACTTTTGACTGGCGCAAAGCTGTACAAAGGTATACTTGGAAACAAAATGCTGCTCGGCGGCTATGACGCTGTGTATGATACGGTTGGAACGCAGCGTACCCTGCATGATGCACTGCGCTGGACACGCGCGGGCGGCGCACTCGTGATAGTCGGTCTCAGCCTGCATTTGATGCGCATTGATCTCACCCCCGTCTGGTACCAGGAAGTCAGCTTGATTGGAAGCACCGGACATGGTACCGAAACATGGCCCATTGGCTCGCAGCAACGCCGCGACACCTTTGCTATCGCTGCTGAACTGATAGAGCAGGGAGGAATCCACCCGGAAAAGTTGATCACCCATCGCTTTGCCTTGACCAACTTCCGGGAGGCGCTTTCCACCGCGGCAGGCAAATCGCGCAGCCGGGCGATCAAGGTGCTCTTTGATTATGCTTTATTGCCTGCCTCTGTTGTTCCCAATGTGCGTTCAGCCGCGCGTCAACGTCGTCCCGTGCGCCCAACGGCGACAAGGACGACAGGAGATCAGGCCGAGCAGCCAGCACAGGACAATGAGGCAGCTATCCATCCCACCTACGCTCCTGAGCAGCCAGTCTTGCAGACTCAGTCGGGACAAGCGGAGGAGCAATGGGAATCCGTAGGTGGGCCTACGGGGGATACCTGGTCACACAGTGTCCAGCCATTTCCTCAAACATACACAGATCAAGAAGATCAACCCGGCGAAAGTAGTTTCTATGGTTTTTCAGAGTCATCTACTCCATTCGCACCACCAGAGCCACAGGCGACGCCTGCCGAGTACGTTTTTCCGGCTATGCCCTTTATTACGGAAGAACCTGGACCCTACCAAGCGGTTTCCGATGAGCCCACGCCTCATACCCTGCTTACAGAAGAGCCTGCACCTCAAAACCAGGCGGTTTCCGATGAGCCCATGCCTCATACAATGCTTACAGAAGAGCCCGCGCCTCAAAATGCGCCCCGGGAAGAACCTGCGCCGTACCAGGCGCAGGCGGTTTCCGATGAGCCCATACCTCAAAATGCACCCACGGAGGAGAGCTACCAAAGTGAGGGAGAAGAGCAGACATCGATGGCAGCCCAACCGGTCACGATGACTGACGCCGCGCAGACAAGCGAGGAGGACGAGGGAGATGTGAAAACTACCGGCTACCGTAATGCAGATGCAACAAACGACGCTCCTGATACGTTACAACAGTAGGACTATTCAAGCAGGCGGTCTTGTTGAGGCTGCCTGCTGGTAGCTGATCCGTAGGGGCGAGGGAGGATGATGTGTGGAAGGGAGGGCCTTTAGGGTCGCCCGCGGGGTGGGGTGGGGTCATGTTCCCGCAAGATTCGAGCCAGATGAACAGGTACGCGGGCGACCCTAAAGACCCTCCCAATCCCTCATCCGCCGCTCTCGCCCCTACGGATGCTGATGGGTTTGTTCTTAGGTTGATGCCTATTGGATGGGATAATTTGCGTCCCTACATACATCCCATTTTCTTGAGGACCAGGGCGAGATAAATCGCGCCCCTACATATATTCGTATTCGTGTTATTTTTCTTGAGGACGTGGGCGCGATAAATCGCGCCCCTACATACATTCGTGTTCGTGTTATTTTTCTTGATTTATACTACCATTAAAGAGCATTGATCAGGAGCGCGTATGAGTATGCAAAATTCGCAGCCGCTATCATCAGCTACGGCGAGCCAGGGAAATTCACAGCCGCCGATTATTTCGCCTCAGCCTGTGCGGTCACGGAAACGCCATCGCCTACGCGTGCCGCTCATTGCGTTCCTTTTACTGCTTACCGGTCTTGTGGGGGTTGCCAGTTTCTTCGCTCCTCGTTTCTTTGAGAATACGAGTGGCTCAGGCAGCGTATCAGGCCTCACACTCACGCCTGGGGGAGTGTTTGTTCGACCACCGCTCACGCCCGCGCAGCAGGCTGCGCTGATGCACCTGGTTGGATATATGAAATATAAGCAGCTTGCCAGCCTGTATGTTTCGCATATGACGCTTGATGAAGAATTGGGCCAGCTCATCATGGTTGAGTACGCCGATACGTATTATTCGCCCGACCTGGATACAATGGTTAACAAGCTGCACGCGGGCGGCGTCATCATGTACGAATTCCAGATGAACACCTTCAACCAGACAAAAGGGGATATTGCCCTGATGCAGCAGCACGCCAGCATTCCGCTGCTGATTTCTACGGATGAAGAAGGCGGGCCATTTGTGCATCGATTGACGAGTATCTATGGCTACCGCTTGTCGGCGACGGAAATCGCCAATACGGGCGACCCGCAGGTGGCAACACGGCAGGGTGCGAAGGCTGCGCATGACCTGCTAGCGCTGGGCATCAATGAAAACCTGGCCCCGGACGTGGATGTGAACCTCGTCAATGGATATGATATGGTGACGCGCACCTTTGGCAATACACCCCAATCGGTAATCGAGTACGCAAGCGCGTATATGAAAGGTCTGCAAGGGAACGGCGTGGTCGGCTGTATCAAGCATTATCCAGGCCTGGGTGACGCGAGCATCGATGCACACGCTGGCCTGCGCGTAGTTAACCAGACGCGCGATCAGATTTATTCCATTGACCTGGCTCCATTCAAGGCTTTTATTCAGTCACCCGATCAAGTGGTTAATCCAGGTATGATTATGCCAACCGATGTGTTGATGCCCGCTATTGATCCGACCTATCCTGCCGAACTGTCGCACATTTTCATGACAGATATCCTGCGCAAGCAGTTCGGATACGACGGCGTTGTCCTGACCGATGCGCTGTATATGAAAGGCGTCAAGTGGGACATGAATCAGGCGGCAGTGTTGGCGCTCAATGCTGGAAATGATATGCTGCTTGGCCCTACCGGCGCGGATCAGATGCTTTCCATGATTAACGCCTTGAAAGCAGCCCTACAGAATGGGACGCTCTTGAAGGCGCGCATCGACGAGGCGGCTACGCGCATCCTCGCGCTTAAGATGGAATATCACCTGATGCCAGCCGTTCCACCGCAGGAATA
>VBHV01000223.1 GCA_005881995.1 Chloroflexota bacterium
ACGTCGGGAATGCTCCAGCGAAAGATGCGCCGGGCTTCCTTTTCGCTGCGCGGGATAATGCGATGTTGAGTGAGCGAGGAGTGCAGGTAGATGACATGTGGCATGACCGTGGCACCAATGATTCCCACCGAGAAGAGGATGCTCTGCGTCCCACCCAGCCAGGGGACAACGGTATGAAAGCCTATCTGGCTCCAATTTGGATGGGAGAAGAATGTCTCAATCAGGTAACAGAGCGCAATCACCCCAACCAGGGCTGTGATTACCGCCTCCAAAGGGCGGAACCCGCGGCGTTCTAGCGTCAGGATCAGGTAGGTGGCGACACCCGTGATGAGCGTGGCGTAGAGCAGGGGAAGGCCAAACAGGAGATTGATGGCAATACTGGCTCCCAGAAACTCGGCGAGATCGGTCGCCATGGCCGCAATCTCGGAGACGATCCACATGGCATAGACCACCGGCTTGCGAAACTCTTGCCTGGACAGTTCCGCCAGGTTCTGCCCGGTTGCCAGGCCAAGTTTTGCCGACATGGTTTGCAGCAACATGGCCATCAGATTGGCCAGGGCAATGACCCAGAGCAGGTTGTAACCAAAGGCACTGCCCCCCTGGATGTTGGTAGCAAAATTGCCAGGGTCAATATAGGCCACAGAGGCGATAAAGGCAGGTCCCAGGAATGGGAGGAAGGCGAGCAATCCTTTTTTGCGCCCATCGAGCGCTGCGCGAGCGGCAGCCCGCGTCCCGACTTCTGAGGAGGGAAGCTTAAGGGCTACCCCTTGCTCCGAGACGTTCTCTAGTGGCAGTGGAGGATACGTTCTCATGAGCGTTCTCCTGGCAGTTGTGAGGGTGATGCCGCTTCGTTCACGGGATTTGGCGTCGCGGGACGAACGAGGACAGACTGTGTTACCGTGTCACCGATGGCGTGAGTCTGTGCTCCGACACGCACCGTGTAGACCCCACCGTAGGGAGCGACGGCCTCAACCTGCACTAAAGCTCCCGGGATGAGTCCGAGTGAGGTCAGGTAGCGCAGCAGGTCTGAATTGTCATCGCTTACCCTCTGTACGATGACCTGTTGCCCTGGGGAGACTGTCGAGAGTGGCTGGCTCGTTGGCACCACGACTCCGCCAGTAGTGTTAGGAATGGGATCACCATGGGGGTCCGCGGTTGGATGTCCTAGCAGCGTATCCATGCGTTCCACAAACTGGTCCGAAATGGCATGCTCGATCTGTTCCGCCTCTCCATCAACCTCGTCCAGGGGGAAGCCCATGATCTGCACCAGAAAGAGTTCAAGCAAGCGATGGCGGCGCACAAGTTCAGTCGCCATTAGCTGGCCCTGCTCGGTCAGTTCAACGCCATGATAGGGGGTATAGGAGACGTAGCCACGCTCGGCCAGCCACTTAAAGAGCTGGGTCACGGTGGCATCACTCAATTGCCCTGTCGGTTCCAGGAACTGCAAGCGTTCCTTCATGACAGAGGTGGTAATCGATTCGCCGCGCTCGTGCAGTTTGTAACAGAGCTTCAAGCAATCTATAGCGCGAATCGGTAAGGTACGTAGTTCTGGCGACATTATAAGACCTCTTCTAGTTTCATGAATAGAAATAATATTTTTAGATCTCTAAAATTATTTTACCACGAGGAATAACATTTTGTCAAGGAAACTGAAAAAGAGGTTTTGGGAGGGATAGACAAAATGCGATTTCTGCTTAAAATGTGGAGAAAGAACTGAAGCAATCGATTATTCTTCAGCTACACTTACGGGTTGACTGCCAGGGCCGCCCAATACGCATCAATCTAAGCCGGGAAGTCAGGCAGGAAGCCGGGCGATCATAAAGGCCCTCCCATCCGCGCATCCGCCACCCTCGCCCCTACGGATGTTGATGGGCTTGTTGGTAGGTTGATGTGTATTGGGCCAGCCTCGCGGTCGCCCTGGCGATTATTCACAGACCTTGACCTGCGATTCCGCGATCATGGCTAATAGCTTCCCCGGCGTTACTACCTCGTACTGACTGCCAAAAGTTTGTATCACCGCTTTGATGTCCGAGGGCGTCATCGACCAGGCGTGAATGTACACATTGATAAATTGGGGTCGTTGCAGATTCGGGGGTGTATTCTTTCTGATCAACTGGAGCGTCATCTCTTTACTGCTGGAAAGTCCCAGGTTTTGTAGCACCGGGATACCCTGAATGCTGCTCCAGGCAGTGTGGTGATAGGAATCACCTTTGAGTATGCCTTGTACTCCAAAGGGGGATAATGCCCTGGCATACTTCTTTGGCCAGGAGTGGTGGATGAAGGGCCGAAGGAGAGGTGGAGTTGCATCCAGTACTTCGATGATGCTCAAGCGCATTTGCTGCATGAGGCTTCCGGTAAGCTGCAAGAAGGACGGCAGGTGCTTTTTGGGCCATTTCGGGGGCGAGATGTAGCCCGCGCCGCTGGGGCCTGCGATCAGTTCGTCGTCCGGGGTTGCCGTTTGCAGATAATATGCTGCCAGGGTTGGCGCGGCCTGTATCAACGCAGGTGAGATGGTCCACCCAATGGGAATGCTCCCGCGAGTGGGGTCTTGCCAGAACCTGTACATGCGGTGCTGGTTAAATTGGAGATTATCTCCATCGCTTATGGTGAAAGAAACGTAGACTTTGGGTGACACCTGTCTGCCTGTTGTGGTGGTATTCGTTTCCGCTGCGATATTCCCGCGCTGGCCTGCCAGTTCTTTCTGTTGCGAGGGTTGAACAGCCGTCCAGACTTCAAGATTGAAGAAGTAATCGGAAGGAAGGACAGGCATAGCAGCTTTTGATGCCAGCTTGACTCCCTGGCCTTCATACATGAACCAGCCAAAATGAGGCGTGCCCGGCGCATATCTGCGGAGAATCTGTTTCAGCAAACAGCGTTCCACCTTCCAGCTATATAGAGGATTCGGGAGCTGGAAGCGCGGATCGAGCCAGTAGACAAATGCACGTGTAGCGACCAGGAACGAGCGTAAGCCACCTGGGATCTGCGGATGCATGCCTGCCACCAGCCTGTCTGAAGCCTCAGGCAGCAAATTGTGTATGGCCCAGCGATAGGCCTGCAGACGGTTTTGCCAGCTGTAGATACGCAAGTCGGCCAGGACAGGCAGCTGGTGTGGTGGTGATTGCAATGCTTCCGCCTGCCGCGGCAAGACAACGATGGCGTCGCGCGCACCGGCCAGCGTGGTTGCGACGTTGACGCTGTCAAGCATAGCGGGATCATAGATAATCATGCCTGAGATATGATGGCGATACTTTTGCAGCAAGTCATCGAGCACACTCTCGGCTTTGATGGGGACGAGCGTGGAGGGGATATGGTTCAATATCGTATTCAATAGCGCGTGCGCGTCGTCGTTGCTGAGCAGGTAAATGCGCGGTTGCTGGCGGTTCACCAGTCCCGTCATGGTAGTGATGCTCAACTGCACATCATAGGCAGCATCCCGTATATCGTATACATCTAGATGGTTGGGTGCTTCAAATGCTGGTAATAGTCGCTTGTTAGCCCAGTCAGCAGGCATGCTGTAGCTTTCTAGTTATCCTGGTCTTTTTCATTAAGGCTATTGTATCATGGTTGACTTCTTCCAGGGCGACCGCAAGGGTGCGCCCCTACAATATACGGGCGGATCAGCAGAAAGCGCCTTCGTGTATGGTAGGGGCGTACCCTTGCGGTCGCCCTGGAAATAATTTTCAAACCCTGTCTCTAATCGTTGAAATACTTGACCTTGTAGCGCAACTGCGATATGCTACGACAAACGAGAAACGTGGTTTCCGAGTGAGCGAAGCCACGGTATGTGCCTGACGCTCCGTCTCTATTTCTGCTAGCTCTACGATGAGTCAGAAAGGACTCCTGGCATGTCTGAAAAAATGGTTGCACCTGAGTTATTTCGTCCCCCTGTTGATTTTCCCGATGTTCCCTACGATCACCTGTTGCGTATGGCGGCTGTGCGCAATCCTGATCGTGCGGCGATCATCTATCATGATCTCTACCTGACTTACCGGGAAGTGGTCTCGATGGTGAACAGTATCGCGAATGGGTTGCATGGTCTGGGATTGCGCAAAGGGGATCGCATTTGCCTGTTGACGCTCAACCGGCCTGAGTACACGATCACCTTTATCGCGGCGGCCACGATGGGTATAGTGGTGAGTCCCATGAACCCTGCTTATAAGGAGCGTGAAATCGGCTACCAGCTTGAGAACTCTGAAGCCGACGCCGTCCTGATTCAACGCGAACTCCTGCCACTGTTGCAAATTGTGCTGAGTCAGAAGTCGCTCCCCAAACTCAAGCACGTTATTGTGACGGGTGATAGGGTACCCGATGGAGTGCCAGGTGCCACTACATTTGCCAAACTGCTGCGTGAGTCACCATCTACACGTCCTGCACAGGTGGATATTAAGGGCGACGACCTGGTGGCATTGCCCTACTCTTCCGGCACCACGGGCTTCCCCAAGGGCACGATGCTCACACATCGCAACCTGGTCAGCAACAACCTCCAATTCACTACCTCGCTTCAGACCAATATAACTGATGTCGGTTTGATCTTCCTGCCGTTCTACCACATCTATGGCGTCATGCTGACCGGGAGTTTCCTGGCCTGTGGAGGCACGCAGGTCATTATGGAACGCTTTGATCTGCTGCAATCATTGGACCTGTGCGAGAAGCACAGCGTCACCTACTACTTCGCGGTTCCGCCAATTGTGCTGGCGTTAGCGAACGCCCCGATTGATCTGGGCAAGATGAAAAGCGTGAAGTACGTCTTCTGTGGCGCAGCTCCCTTGCCGATGGATCCTGCTCGCAAGTTGCAAGATAAAACGGGTATCGGCGTTGTTCAGGGCTATGGCTTGACCGAGGCATCGCCGCTCACTCATACGCAGCCCAAAGACCCCGAACTGGTGCGCATTGATAGCGTTGGCTTCCCTGTGCATAATACCGAGCAAAAAATCGTCGATATCGAGACGGGGGAGCGCGAACTGCCTTCCGGCGAAGACGGCGAGATTATTCTTCGCGGCCCGCAGGTCATGGCAGGCTACTGGAAAGCGCCTGAGGAGACGGCGCGGGCCCTGCGCAACGGTTGGCTCTATACCGGTGATATCGGGCATGTTGACGCGGAGGGCTACACCTATATTGTGGATCGCAAGAAAGAGATGATTAAGTACAAGGGCTTTGGCATCGCCCCGGCAGAACTGGAATCCCTGTTGATGGAGCATCCAGCTGTGATGGACTCGGCTGTGATCGGCGTACCCGATGACGAGGCCGGCGAATTGCCCAAAGGTTATGTTGTGATCCGCAAGGGTCATGAAGGGGTGACGACTGAAGAAATCCTGGCCTTCGCGAATGGCAAGCTGGCGGGTTATAAAAAGATTCACCTGATCGAGTTCATCGACGCTATTCCCAAAGTTGCGTCTGGTAAAATCTTGCGCCGCGAACTGAAGGAGCGCGAAAAAGCGCTGCGTATGGCGAAAGAGGAGTAAAGAGGCATACTTCTTTATTGCAAACCAATTAGAAATAATCCCCTTGCCATGGCTTCGCCTGCCAGTGTCAGTACAACCACGAGGTAGAGCATACCTGTTGCGGACTGGAATGAGCGGTCGCGGATGAGTTTCAGGATGAAGGTAAGCAGTATCAAGGGGATGACAAAGGCGACCACGATACGCAGCCAGCCGATGGCGTCGGTACTCAGTGGTGTGATGGTCGGGACATTCGCAGGCTTGGCCTGTGGATTGGATGTTGGTGTAGCCTGGGAGACTGCAGTGGTTGCGGTCGCGGTCACGGTTGGCGTGGCGCTATTGCCCTGTGAATGGGCCGCGGTAGCTGGGGTGCCGGTAAAGGCGAAGATGACCTGGGCCAGAACGCCCAGGAGTACTAGCGTGGTAGCGAACTGCAAAGGTTTTTCTGAAAGTGCCGGTGTGACGAGGTACCAGTGTCCCAGCCACATGGCTGTCATGACACCGCCGAGGGCGAGCGCGCCGGCGAAGAAACTGCCGACGATAAACACTCCTGCCAGGCCGGAGGAGGCCAGTGGACGATAGATCATCCCCAACACGAAGAGCGTGACCAGGCCTGCCAGCAAGGTCAGGCTGCCACTGATGAGGCGCAGTATGCGCAGACGAGACGTGCCTGTTGGTTCCTTTGCTTTGCCATCGACGCCCGCTTTTTTATCGAGCCAGAGGAGGATGGTGTAGGGGAGCATGAGCAGGAGGAATAGCAGCAGCGGCAGTGGCAGGTAGCCGGTCCAGGCTTTATCGAGCAGGGTGAAGGTGTTGAGCAGCGCAGGTGTTGAATAGTTCTGCTGGAATAAATAGGTGAGACCGGTCAGGAAGAGGTAAATTATGGCGTAGGTGACGAGGAAGCTGCGCTTGACCTGGTTGCGCCAGTCGAGCAGGAAGAGTACGGCGAAGGCTCCTATCGATAGTTCCGTCATCACGATAAATAGTATCAATGGTAATGTGAGTAGCATGGTAGGTATTCAATCCTTTTATGGCGTGTATCAGTGAGGTAAAGGGGATAAATAATGCCTTTACCCTCGTGATAAATTATACATCTGTTCAGGATTGGAGACAACTGGGGGGCTGCTATGTTCACTTACCGTTCGAATGGCTTCTGGGGTTTCCTGCCTTCCAATTTATCATGCTCATGTCAGCATAGCCGCCCCAATTTGCCGGATCAGGAGGTCATGCAGGTGGATGTGGTGATAAACCTGGCTGTTTGTGACTGTACCGTGATAAAAATCGAGGTGTTTGTGATGGTGTAGTGATGCCGGCATTTTATAGTATAACCGTGAGGAGGGAAACCTCCTACAACAAAACCAAGAGAGAGAAGGAGGATGGCAAAGACACAGACATCTAGACCAGGAAAGCGCTACAAGGACAAGTCACTCTCGGCAAACAAAAGCGTTTGGATCAGAGAGTATGCGAGGCAGCAATAGAAGCCGTCTTTGTACCGCTAATACAGTGTAGCCCAATGTGTAGTTACCACATCCGAAGCGAAGTCGACTAAAGGAAAGGGAGAACTCCCTTGGACATGTGACATGGCTGGTGCCCGGTTGGACACCAGCCACTTTTCATTACTGTATCCCATCCTTTCCTGCCCCACACACCAACGCACACACCTTCTCTGACGGCTCAGTGGTTACTTTCCCTGACAAAAGCGCGGCAATGGCTGCGGCACCGCTCAGTTCGGCGGCGATGCCCATCTCGAACCAGAGCCAGCGGGCGGCTTCGCGCATCTCTTCGTCGGTTACCAGGACGATATCGTCAACGTTTTGCTGAATGATTTCCAGGTTGATGGGGGCGCTGCGGCGGGGGGCAAGCGTACCGGCGGTGGTTGTTATCTGAGGCAATTCTACTACTTTGCCTGCTCGCAGGCTTTCGTATAGCGTGGGTGCCCCAACCGGTTCAATGCCTATCACTTTTATACCTGGTTTCAGGCTCCGTGCTGCTGTACTCACTCCGCTGATCAGGCCGCCCCCGCCGATGGCTACCAGCAGTGTATCGATGCCTGGCGCTGCTTGCAGGATTTCCAGGCCAATGGTTCCCTGACCGGCAATTACGAGCGGGTCGGCGAAGGGATGGAAGTAGTTCAAGTCTTCCTGCTCGGCAGCTTGCAGGGCAGCGTGGTTCGCCTCGTCCCAGACGGCTCCCGCGAAGATTACCCTGGCACCCCAGCTCTCCAGCATGTGCGCTTTTACGAGAGGCGTGCTACGTGGCAGGTAGATGGTAGCGGGGACTTTGGCGAGCCACCCGGCGTAGGCAACTCCTAATCCATGATTTCCACCCGAAGCGGTTACAAGTCCATGTGCTAGCTGTTCCGGAGTAAGGCTGAGGAGTTTGTTAACGGCGCCTCGCGCTTTAAAAGAGCCGGTAATCTGTAAGCATTCCAGCTTGAGGTAGAGACTCTGGGCGTGGCATAGCGGTTGCTTGATGGGCGTCGCCTCTACCAGTGGGGTGTGCCGGATGTAGTTTGCAACGCGGGCCTGTGCCGCTTGAATATCTTGTAACTCTATCACTGATTTTCATCCTCCTGACAAAAAATTGTCTGTGTGCTAGGATTTTGCCACGAATTGATGAAATTTGCCAGTGGCCACTTCTACGAAAAATGGAAAGGGCGATTCAAATGAACCGCCCCTCAAGATATCCAGTCAGTTGTATTGCTTACGTTACACTACCTGAGGCATGCGCTGCTGCGCCTCTGCTACTGCCTCGGCTGGATACTCGTAGTCCTGCAACTTTCCGGCGAAGTAGGCATCGTAGGCGCCCATGTCGAAGTGGCCGTGACCGCTCAGGTTGAAGAGGATGACGCGGGATTCACCGGCCTGTTTTGCTTCCAGAGCTTCGTCGATTACAGCGCGAATCGCATGGCCAGCTTCGGGAGCGGGTACAATGCCCTCGGTGCGGGCAAATTGGACGGCGGCCTCGAATGTTGGGTTCTGATGATATGCGCGAGCCTCGATAATGTCCGCTTCGTGAAGTTGTGAGACCAGTGGGGACATGCCGTGATAGCGCAGTCCACCGGCGTGAATGCCCGGCGGTATGAAATCGTGACCGAGGGTGTGCATCTTCACGAGTGGGGTCATACCGACGGTGTCGCCAAAGTCATAGGCGTAGACGCCCTTGGTCAGGCTGGGGCAGGCCATCGGTTCCGCTGCCAGGATACGAGTCTTCAGGCCTTCGCGTAGTTTTTTGCCGACGAAGGGGAAAGCGATGCCCGCGAAATTGCTGCCGCCACCTGTACACGCAATCACGATATCCGGGTAATCGCCTGCGCGCTCCATCTGGAGCAGAGCTTCTTCCCCGATGATGGTCTGGTGCATCAGGACGTGATTAAGGACACTGCCCAGCGAATATTTGGTGGTGCCACCGCTCATCGCTGCTACTTCTACTGCCTCGCTGATGGCGATGCCCAGGCTGCCCATATTCTCCGGGTCTTGTGCCAGGATGCTGCGCCCGGCATTGGTGAGATTGGTGGGACTGGCATGAACCGTAGCCCCGAAGGTTTCCATGAGATTCCTGCGGTAAGGTTTCTGCTGGTAGCTGATCTTGACCATGAAGATTTCGATTTCCATGTTGAAGAACGCGCCCGCCATTGCCAGCGCTGATCCCCATTGTCCTGCACCCGTCTCGGTGGAGAGCTTCTTGACACCCTCTTCTTTGTTGTAAAAGGCCTGGGCTACTGCCGTGTTGGGCTTATGGCTTCCGGCGGGGCTCACGCCCTCATATTTGTAATAAATACGCGCGGGGGTATCGAGCGCCTTCTCCAGACGACGCGCCCGGTAGAGCGGGCTGGGCCGCCACTGGGTATAGACCTGGCGAATCGGCTCCGGGATGTCGATGTAGCGCTCTGTGCTAACTTCCTGCATAATCAGCGCCATCGGAAATAAGGGGGCAAGGTCGGCAGGCCCAACCGGCTGGTGGGTGCCAGGATGCAAGACCGGGGCTGGAGGGTTCGGCAGGTCTGCCACGATGTTGTACCAGGAACGGGGCATTTCATCTTCGTTTAGAAGGAACTTGGTGTGAACGTTGTCAGGCATGGTTAGCTCCTCTCGTAGCTTCCAAAAATAAGCAGACGCACGGCTTTATGTGTTGTATCGTAAGCCGTGCTATCTTGAATGTCAAGTTTTCATGCGGATAAAATCGTGTCTTCAGCTGCGTAATCAAAGTCTTTGGGATCAATTTGTGCGGGGGGATGTGCTCGTTCCCAATTGACGGTGCGTTGAATAGCTTCATCGATGTCTATGTGCTCTTTGTATCCCAGTTCCTGACGGATACGGGAAGAATCGACGACGATATGCTGTTCCGCGTTGATGCCCCATTGTAGAGGTTCTGGCAAACGTCCTTGAGGTATGGTGACAATCTTTCCTTGCCAGCCCGCGGCCTCTCCAATTTTGCTGATCCATTCGGCCATGGTAAAGGTGAAAGGTTCTCCGACGTTGTAGATACGGCCAGCCGCGCGCTCCTCGGTTGCGGCCAGGGCGACGGCGGCGGCGACGTTCTCTACGTAGCCGTGCGTCCATTTCCATTGTGCTTCGGCTTCGTCGAGCAGGATGGTGGGGCGGTGGTCATCCATGCGTTTGAGGAACCTGAACATGCGGCGCTGGTAATCACCCGGCCCATAGACCATCGGCAGGCGCAGGATGGTGCCGGGGAGACTGGGGTCGCCCATGACGACGCGCTCAACCAGGATTTTGTCGTAATCATCCTGCCGTGTTTGGGGATCATCCGCATTTCTCGGGGGTGCCAGATTCTTTGCGGTTGACCCGTCCGAAGGCGCGGTAGACATCCTGGCTGCTGATGGAGACAACGCGGCGCGCGATGCCGCTGAAAGTGCGCATGACTTCCTGGGCATCTTGCTCGCCAGAGGGAATCATGTCCAGCACAAGCTCGGGTTCAGTCTTTTGCAGCGTGCTGGCCATCTCGGTGAGGGGGCGACGGTCTCCCAGAATCTCCTGCACGCTATCTGGTAGGTCGGTGGGTGTCTGGCCGCGATGAAATACGGTGATATTGTGACCCTGCGCGTGGAGGGTGCGCACAACCAGTGGACCCATGAAGTTTGTGCCGCCGATGACGAGAATACGCATAGTGTGTTCCTTTCTAGTCTATAGGTATGTAATGTTATTGATAACGATACCTACTTTTGGCATAGCTTACAACAATGAAAATATGCTGAAAGCATATGTTGTGTGTGATCTATGCTGTTAGCATAGATGCTAAATCGCCGCTATTACCGAGGCCTGGTGGCGTAGTCTTCAGATTGAGATCGCCAATAACACGAGGGTAGCGCCTATAATGACGCCCATATCCGGGAGGGTATTTCCCCGCGTTCCCTCGCTTTAGTTTATATTGACATCACCCATGCTTCACCTTACAATGAAAAAGGCCACTTTTAGCTATTGTTTGTGATGAAGGAATTATTATGCCTCGTTGCTCTAACCCTCGATGTAATGCTGATTACCCGCCGGGAACGTTCAAGTGCATCAATCCGTTCTGCCTGTGTTTGTTGCCTGAAGCGCTGGTCGCGGGGCGCTACCGGATTGAGACGCTGGTGGGTCTTGGCGGCATGGGAGCGGTTTATCGCGCCAGCGATACATTCGAGATGCAGCAGGTAGCGCTTAAAGTTTTTTCAATTACACATAAAAATGTAGACGAGGCGGTGGCGGTCGAGCGGTTCCGGCGCGAGGCTCGCTACGCCCACCAGCTGCGGCATAACAATATCGTGCCGGTCCTCAATTTTGGGCAGGATGGCCCTCTGCTCTATCTCGTGATGCCGTTGATTACGGGCGGCACACTGAAAGCGTTGTTGAAGGCGGAACGGCCGCTGCCGCTGGGACTGGCGCTGCGGTACCTGGGCGAACTGGCAGATGCCATTGACGCCATCCACGCGCATCCGCAGAACATTGTGCATAGGGATATCAAGCCTTCTAATCTGCTCATTCACCAGGATGATGGGCGGCTAATGATCGCGGATTTTGGCATCGCGCGCGCTATGCAGAAGGAGCGCCCCCTGACGCAGGGTGGCTTTGCATTGGGCACCGAGAATTATACCGCGCCTGAACAGGGTATGGGGCATCCCGAACCCGCCAGTGATATCTATGCGGTGGGGGTAGTGGCCTATCAAATGCTGACGGGTTTGCTGCCGTTCCAGGCCATCGTGCGCAGTCGCATGGCGGTACTTCCAGCCCCCAGCGAACTCAACCCTCTGCTCAATCCGGCTGTCGATGCCGCTGTGTTACGCGCAACTGATCCCGATCCGGTGAAACGTTTCAATTCGGCGCGAGAATTTGCTGACGCGGTCAAGGGCGCCTTGAAATCGACAGCCGCTGCTCATACGCCAACGCTGCAGGTGGCAGCCGGGAACGCGAATGTGGTTGTGCGCACCATCATCCGGGAAAATCCCTGTGGCGCCTGTGGGCAGGAAAATCGGCGCAGCTCGCGTTACTGCCGGCGCTGCGGGCATAAGCTGGATGATACTTCGCCGCTGGTGACGGATGTGTGCCAGGTTGGATACGTGAGCGATACCGGGCGTCGTTATGTGGCGGAAGAGAACGAGGATATGCTGCTGATTGTGCAGGGATTATGCGCTAATCTCGCACCGCCTCCACGCCCATTTGGGCTGTTTACCGTCGCGGATGGCCTACGCGGGCCGCTGGGGAAAACAGCGGGCGGGCACGAGGCCAGCCGCCTGGGGATAGAGACTGTGACCGATGTACTCTTACCCCTGCTGGCAACGCCCTTACCCTCTTCCTCAACCTTATCACCTGGAGGCGGCTCATCCATTGTGCGCGGCGGTATTTTGCCGGGCGGCTATATACCCGCGCCGGAC
>VBHV01000599.1:0-1456 GCA_005881995.1 Chloroflexota bacterium
GATATGGAGTTGCGGGATGGAAAGGTGATGGTCAAAGGGGTGCCTGAGAAGTTTGTTACATTGCAGCAAATCGCCGCGAACTCGATGCGCTTTGGTGCTCCCTACGAGCCGGTCTTTGGTCGTGGTCGCTCGGCCAATCGTGTCTCCTCGCGGATGTTCGCTGCGCACCTGGCAAAGGTAGCCGTTGATCCTGAGACGGGCGAGGTGCGCGTGCTCGACTACATTGCCGCGCAGGATGTTGGTCGCGCCATCAACCCGGCAGAGGTGGAAGGTCAGATTCACGGCGGGGTAGTGCAGGGCATCGGCTGGGCGCTGTTTGAGGGGATGGTCTACGACGAGAACGGGCAGTTGCTCACTGCGACGCTGATGGACTATGCGCTGCCGCAGAGCAAGGATGTGCCGGCCATCACGCCACTGCTGGTAGAAGTGCCGTCTGAGCTTGGCCCGTTCGGTGCCAAGGGTGTGGGCGAGCCGCCCGTGGTCCCGGTGGCCGCAGCGATCGCCAATGCCATCAAAGACGCGGTTGGCGTGCGTATGACGCAGATTCCGATGACGCCGGAACGTGTCTTCGCCGCCCTGCGAGGAGAGCAATGATTTAAGCAAGCAGAGCTAGAAGTCGATAGGTAAAGTAGCCATGCAGCATCCACGATTACCGTTACTTTGCCTATTGACGCTTGCTAAGTTCAGTGGTATGGTTATTCCATCCTCAAGCTCATGCAGTATTTCACATAACTGACTACGAGAGGAATAACCATGAGTCTATCGGAACCCTCTTTCGCGCAATACCGCGTTGCAGCGATTCAGTATGAGCCGACGCTGGGCGAGAAAGAGAAAAACATCACCGACCTGCTCCGCCTGACGGAAGAGGCCGCTTCGCATGGTGCGCGGCTCATTGTTCACCCAGAAATGGCCACTACCGGCTATTGCTGGGTATCGCGTGAAGAAATTGCTCCATTCGTTGAACCCATCCCAGGTCCCACGACCGAGCGCTTTTTAGAACTCGCCGCACGCCACGATTGTTACATCGCTACCAGCCTGCCCGAAGTTGACCCCACAACCAATGTTTACTATAACAGCATGGCCTTGCTTGGCCCATCCGGGTTGATCGGCGTCTACCGTAAGGTTCACTCGTACATCTCCGAGCCGCGTTGGGCGCGTGATGGAGACCTGGGCTTTCCTGTATGGGATACGCCCATCGGCCGGCTGGCAGGTATCATCTGCATGGACACGGAATTCTTCGAGGCATCGCGTATTCCTGCTCTGCATGGAGCGGACGTTTTGCTTTTTCCCACAAACTGGCTGGAAGAGAAATGTCCCAGCAATCGTTGGATGGCACGCGCATTCGAAAATGGAGTCTACTTCATCGGAGCAAATCGCTATGGCTGCGAGCGAGGTGTGCAGTTTAGCGGCGGGAGCTGCGTGCTTGACCCGGATGGTGCAATTTCGGCCTATCTTG
>VBHV01000599.1:1596-6459 GCA_005881995.1 Chloroflexota bacterium
GGAGCCATTAAAGTATCATGGACTCTACGAACTGGGAGAGCTGCCGCCGGGACAACTCTCCTGTGTGGGCATCATTCAGACCGACCTGCAGGCGTTTCATGCAGAAGGACAGACCTCCACGTCGCAGGCATCGCCGTTAGAATTGCTGGGCGGGTTGGTGAGAAGCACATTACGTGACTCCGAGCCTGCCCGGCCCGATGTGCTGGTCCTGCCTGAATTGATGCTGCCAGGGCCATTTCCCGAAGGGGATGTCTCTTTCGACGCGGTGAACTACATACAATCAGGGGCTATTACGATTCCGGGGCCGGAAACGGACGCGCTGGTTGCACTGGCGACGGAATTTCAGATCACCCTGGTACTGGGCGTGGCGGAACGGGTTGAGGGCGTGGGTGCCATCCATGCGAGCCAGGCGTATTATAATACGGTGCTGCTGATTGATCCCGAGGGCATTTACGGGAAGTATCGCAAGCTGCACCTGACCACTAGTGATCGACGCTGGGCCAGTCCCGGCAATCTGGGGTTGCCAACCTTTGATGCACCCGCCGGTCGTATCGGCCTGGCAACCGGCTACGATGTGCTCTTTCCTGAAACTCTGCGCGTGCTCGCGGGCAAGGGGGCCGACCTGGTGTGCGCGCCAACCCTCCTGAACTTTCCCGACCCGGTGGGCCTCGGACCATCGCGTATCAAGTACAAAATAACGGTGGCGCCCGAAGAATATGATCCAACCCACTCTCTGATCTGGCGCTTGCGAGCCTCAGAGCATCACGTCTACCTGGCGCTGGCAAACTGGAGCGGAGCAGCCGTCGGATTGCGCGCCAACGGATGGTTCACCTTCACTGACAGCTTCGCCACCGGCGCCTTCGCTGACAATGATGACCATCGATACACGCGAACAGCGCACGGGCCGCCGCTCGACGACCAGCATGAAGTATGCGCCTGGCGAAGTTGCAGGCTCGCTTACCGGAGAACTTGCTTACGATATACGCGAAACTATTCCCGGCAACGTGGTACGCAGTAAACCCCTCCTGCGCAAGCGCTTGCCGTTCTGGTACCTTGACCTTGTCAAAAAATTCTAGGGCAGGGACAAGCCCGGCCCCTACCCTATACGAAGCGCGAAATCTGCTCGTATAGGGTAGGGGCGCACCCTTGCGGTCGCCCTGGAAATTCTAAGGAGAAGTGGAACCCTATGAGATTACAGGACAAAGTAGCGCTTATCACCGGCTCTGCCAGTGGAATGGGCCAGGCCGCCGCCAAGTTATTCGCGCGTGAAGGAGCAAGCATTATCGTTACCGATATCGCCGCTGATGCAGGCGAACAGACCGCGCGGAATATACGCGAGGCTGGCGGCAAAGCTATCTTTGTGCGGGCCAATGTCGCCAACGAAGATGACGTTCAACACCTGGTCAGGGAAAGCATCGATGCTTTCGGACGCATTGACGTGCTCTACAATAATGCAGGCATTATGCCCGCTGATGATAGTGGAGTTACTGACCTGACCGAGGCGACGTGGGACCACATTCTGGATGTCAACCTCAAGAGCGCGTTCCTCTGCACCAAGTATGCCGTTCCACATATGATACGGCAAGGCAAGGGCTCCATTATCAACATAGCTTCGTTTGTAGCCCTGATGGGCTGCTCGGTGCCGCAGGACGCTTACACCGCTTCTAAAGGCGGCATGCTCTCGCTCACCAAGTCGTTCGCCGTTCAATACGGTCGTCATGGTATACGCTGTAACGCCATATGTCCAGGGCCGATTGAGACGCCGCTCTTGCGCGGTTTATGGACAGACGAAGAGGCGCGCAATCTACGCCTCAACCGTATTCCCCTGGGCCGTTTTGGGCAGATAGACGATGTCATTTATATGGCGCTGTACCTGGCCTCTGACGAATCATCCTGGACTACCGGCGCGTGGCTTGTCATCGACGGCGGTATTTCTTCGCATTATTTCTGATCTCGAAGAATATTAAACAGCAATCCAAAAAACCGCGAAGTCCCGACATGCAAGTTTTGCATATCGGGACTCTTCCTTCGCAGTCTTATAAGCTAGATCGACGAGCTGGCGCTAAAGGGTTGTGGGTCGCCAAGACGCCCATCGGTCCACGCCACGAACAACTGCTCCGTGGTGTAGGGAGCGGCTGATTGGGCCTGAATGTAGTTATCCGTATAGTCGCCAAAGTTCGGGACGCTGTCGGCGCTGACGAAACTCCACGCGCTCGGCGCAGTCGTCACTAACACATTGCTCGCAGGCGAACTGGTGGTAGTAGGACTCACATCAATCGCGGCGAAGACATCTGTCACATCCGTGTTCGCCGAAGCGCGACCATAGAAGGAGATGCTTAAGTTTCCATCTGCATCGGCGTTGCGCAGAGCAGGCATCATATGCCACCCACCCGTGCTGGTATTGAGTACCACCGGGCCCGCCCATCGTTCCACACCATGGTGATCGTTCCCGCGCTATCGCTGACTGCTGGGCGTGGGAAATCGTTCATGGGGAAGCGATTATAGCCCGGGATAAAGGCGGCATCCAGCGAGACGATGCTGACCGCGTTGGAGGCTGCCGGTTTGGTACAGGAGGATGGCTTCAAGGTCAGTGTTGCCAGGCATTTGAAGGGTATGTAGTTCATAACGTTCATCGTTGGCGTATTGCGACAGGCCGGGGAGCCGAAGATGTTGGTGGCCCAATTATGCTCATACGCAACGTAGACATCGCCGGTTGCCACGTCCACAGACGGATAGGCGCCTTCGTTCTCACAAAATTGAGGATCATTGGGAGCCACAGTAAAGTATGGGAGAGTCCCTGCACTCTTGGGGAGGGATTGGGAACTGCCATTATTACAGATGGGCGCCATGGCTGTGCCACCGAGAGGACCTATTCCACCACTGGGGGTGCCGATATCGCAAACCGCGAGATCGACCTGTCCCGCGCCATCGAACCTGAAGTCGGAATAGGACATGTAGAGGCGACCTCTCACAGGGTCAATCGACAGGAAATCTTTGTCAAGGAAGCTACAGAACTGCAGACCGGAGAACACCTGGCATTGCGAACTTGTCGCAACAATAACAGGCTGGCCGCAGGTTATCAACGTTCCAACGGCGTGACACGCCGCGAGCGCGATGTCGTTTATGCCAAAGAAAGTTGTACTGGGAAACAGGCTGCTGATGTAGAAGTAGGCTTGCCCACCAGGTTGCCAGGCCTCAACGCTGGGGTCCCCGGCATAGACCTGCGACGCGCAGCCGCTATTGGGCAAACCACCCTGATCCTGGAAGGTCTTGCCACCATCGGATGAGAAAGCGAAGCCCGTTAACTCTTCTTTGGACATAGGTGAGGGACAGGGAGCGAAGAATCCGGTTGCATCGTTCCAGGCCTCCACGACGTAAGGCCCGACGCTCCCAATGGAGGTCTCGGCCTGCCCAAAGGCCTGTACTCCCCCTTGAGAGACGTCTTCGGCTGGATTTGCAGCATCGACATTGGAACCATTGGTTGCGTGACGCATGAGCATACTGCGCCCTGCCGAACTACTACCACTGAATTGGGTTCCGAAGCACCACATCCTGGCGCCGGACGATAGCTCCAACTTTGTCCCAATCTCGTTGCAAATGGGGTGTTTATTTGTCGTGGTAGACGAACTCCCGCTGCCGAACTGGGACACTGTATGAGCGGATGCTGCAAGCGGCATGCTTGCGAATAGGGCAAGAGCCAGCATCATAGCTACTGCCCTCTTACTTGTGAGAAGTCGACTCATCTTACAAAACAACTCCTGAACTTTTTTCTTCTGCATTGTCTGCCCTGATGTCCATGAATCCTTTTGAACTGTCAGGCCAGCATATGCAGAAGCACAGCCAATAATAGAGTGCCACCATGAATCCGAGAGAAACCAGTGAAAAGATGCGTACGAAGTGTTGGCGGAATCCTGCTCTCCTGAACCTTGTTATAGCCGATTTCCCCTGCGAAGTGATGGCAGGATAGGCCACATAGATTCTTTGATCGCCTATACGCTCGTCATGTATTGCATAAATGCTATGCGGTGAATAGGAGAGCCCTGGCAGAAAGAAAAGAGCGACGGCGATCATAAGGATAGACAATGCGTTCTTCAGGTCTGATCTTCAACCAGCGATATCCATGTCATGGACAATCTGGACACAGACCTGTCGGCAGCAACTGGTTAATCAAGCAGAATCCCATACTAATAAACATGGATGAGTTCAAAATTGGTGGATGAAGTGGAACCGCGCCCGGTGATGTTCAAAACCGTCTTGTTGTTTTTGAGATACCATATACTCAGTTGACAAATACCGCACAGTGAGGAGTAACACATATGGATTTCACCAAACAGTTAGACAATGCGACGAAACTTATTGATCGCTGGTTAGCATATAAAGTCTACACCGGACGCTTACCCGGATTATCTATAGGAATTGTCTATAAGAATAGCGTGGTCTTCAGCAAGGGGTATGGATATGGGAACCTCGAGAGGCAAATCAAGACAAGTGATACCACGTGCTACCGCATCGCATCTTTTTCGAAGATATTCACGGCGGTCGCGGTTATGCAACTGTTTGAACAGGGGAAGCTCCATTTAGACGATCGCGTGCAGCGCTACCTGCCCTGGTTTACATCAGATCACGATACACAGACGAGCTTTATTACCATACGGCAGCTCCTCACGCACACTGCCGGTCTTGATCGCGACGGCGATACCCCTCATTGGACCAGCTTTCAGTTTCCCTCTCTTGCTGCGATACAACAGCATGTCGCGGCAGGCGCGATGATCTATAGGCCCGCCGAGCAATGGAAATATTCCAACCTCGGATATACCATTTTAGGAGAAGTGATTAAGGCTGTCTCCGGCATATCATATGAGG